>NZ_JBGFSM010000008.1:0-188876 GCF_041679265.1 Autumnicola aciditolerans | reverse complement strand
GTAAGGATTGAGGTAAGGTGCGTAATGCTCAAAATTGAAAAGATCACTGAACGAAACTAACAGCAACATTTAAAATTTCAACAACTGAAACAATCAAAACGCGCTCCCATACTTTCTAAGAATGACTCCGTTGGGCGGGGGTGGCCGAAGGCGGGGTGGTTATTTCCAGTTCGGATTTTATGTAAGGATTGAGGTAAGGTGCGTAATGCTCAAAATTGAAAAGATCACTGAACGAAACTAACAGCAACATTTAAAATTCAACATTTGAAACAATCAAAACGCGCTCCCATACTTTCTAAGAATGACTCCGTTGGGCGGGGGTGGCCGAGGTCGGGGTGGTTATTTCTCAGTTCAGAGTTTCAAGTTTAGAATTGAAATGTTAAAAGTTGATCAAGGACGACGAATACAACATTCAGCATTTAAAATTCAACATTTATAATTGCATAACGAAATGGTTTTTAGAAATATAGGGCGATCCTTTAATGTATTACTTAAGCTTAAAGCCAAAAGCCTAATCCGCCTTTACTTCGGAAGCAGGTCACAATAGCAAAATCCCGTGTCCCAGCTTTCCTCTTCATCCTTAAAACAACTATCATCTTTTGAAGAGTTTGGAGTATAAGTTCGCTCCACCTTCTCCCCTTTCTGGAATTTAACCGGCTCATCAAAAATTGGCCCGTCAAAGACGAAAGTATGAAATTCCCCGTTTTCTCCGCACGGGTCTACTCCTTCAGGCAAATCTTTTATAAAATCTTCATCAATAATTCTTCCGCAGAAGGAATTATTCAGTAACCTGGAATTGGTACAAACTGTAATAGCCTTAAAACCAAGCTTTAGAAAATTATCCATCAATTCTCCGGTATTCTGCTTCCAGAGTGGATAAACCCCTTCTATTCCTGCAAGTTTCAATTGTTCATCCCGATAGGTCTTAAGGTCTTCCAGAAAAATATCCCCAAAAATAGCATGAGTAAAACCTTCAGCTTTAAGAACAGCTGTGGCATTTCTCATTTCCTCATTATATTCCTTCATAGAAACTGCACCGTGCAAAGGAATTACCTGCAGTGGCAAACCTATATTTACAGCCTGTTGCAACAATAATTCTTTACGGAGCCCGTGCATGGAAATTCGGTCTACTTCAGTATTAACAGTAGTGACGAGTTTTTTCACTTTAAACTCTTTGTTCTGATTCAATTTATAAAGGGCCAGTGCCGAGTCTTTACCGCTGCTCCAGTTTAAATAAGCATTTTTCATGCCTCCTCTTCTATAAAGCTGCTTACGGCAAGATCATAACCCTTTAGCCCGAATCCGAAAATCACTCCTTTGGCATGAGGAGAGATATAGGATTTATGGCGAAATTCCTCGCGGGCATGAATATTGGAAATATGAACTTCAACCACCGGGGCTTCTATGGCTTTTACGGCATCGGCAATGGCAACAGAAGTATGAGTATATGCGGCTGCATTCAATACAATTCCGTCAAAATCTTTAGCGGCCTTATGAATTTCATTTATTATTTCTCCTTCTACATTGCTTTGTACATAGGAAAGTTCAAGTTGTCTGAATTTAAACTGAAGATGGGAAAAATATTCTTCAAAAGTTTTGCCTCCGTAAATTTCAGGTTCCCTGGTGCCCAGTAAATTGAGATTGGGCCCGTTGATAATAAGTATTTTCATAGTTATAAAGATATTAATTTTAAGCCATAAAAAAAGCGGACAAACTGCCCGCTTTTCTGAATTTATTTTAAGAATGTTTAAAATTTATATCCCACTCCAACAGTGAAAGCATCAAATCCTGAGTTAACATCTAAGCCTTCACTATCATAAAAATCACGAGTAGAATTTGAAAGACGGTTAGTAACCTCAAAGGAGTATTTTGCCTGAAGGAAAAAGTTTTCGTTAATATGATAGCCGGCACCAAAAGCCAAATCCAAACCAAAAGTATTTAAAAGTCCGTTGGTTTCTTCTAAAATAGCAGTAACCTGAGGACCAGCCTGCAAATAAAATGAAGAATCTCCTATATAATATTGCGCAAAAACAGGTATTATTAAGAAATTGGAATCATCTGCTATTGCAAGATTCACTTCCGGTTGGAGATGAAAATTTTCAGATAAAGAAAAATCAGTTAAAACGCCGATATAAAAACCTGAAGCACTTGAAGATGATTCAACAGAAGAATTTGATTCCCCAGAACGACCAGTCATATTGGTATAACCAGCTGTAACACCAAAATTGACTTCCTGAGCCTGCATAAAACTTACACTTGCAAAAAGCAGCATTGCTGCCAAAACTAAATTTTTCATTTTAATAAAATTAGGTTGTTTAGGCTGCGAAAATAATAAAATTTCAATATGATGAAGAAGCTGAAATAAAAAAGGGGGAAATTCCCCCCTTTTCGTTACTGAAATAAAGCGGATCTCCCCGCATTCAAATCCTAAAACCTTTTAATTATAGTCCAAACTCAAGACCAATATTCAAAGTTGAGACATTAAAATTTTCTTCAATGTTAATGTTGGTATATGAGGCTATAATATTGAGAACACCCAGGGAAAAACCGGCTTTCGGCCTAAAGAAGAAACCGCCGTCATTTCCATCGTTTACGCCTATGGCATAGCCTAGATCCAGTCCTACTTCCAAAAAGGCAAGATCTACACGGCCGGCAGCGCCAACAGGTATAAACTGGAAGTCATCAACTTCCCATTCCACATCTCCATCGTTTCCGTCTGCTCCGAAGAAATGCATGTATCCCGCTGTGGGTCCCACTTTTACAATATCGGCCAGCCCAAAAAGGTAACCTATATCTGCTCCAACATCAAAGTTGGAAATGTCTTTTACATCTCCAACAGGAAGCCCAACGTTGACTCCTAAAATAAAATCTCCTTCCTGGCTAAAGGAAGAATTAATTCCAAACAGGATAAACACCAAAAGTAAAATTGCTTTTTTCATTTTTCTAAATATTTAGTCGGTTAACAATCTAAAATTATGAAATAAACATATATCTTTCTAAATATTAACATTTTACAATTTTCAGTAATAAAAAAGGACAGAAACCACAGTTCCTGCCCTTTTCAATTTTCAATAGGTGTTAAGTTCTAAAAGAAAAATCCAACTCCTGCCTGGATTACAGAATTATGTACATCATAATCTTCAACCACATCAGAAAATCCATAGGTATATCTTCCCTGGATAAAAAATCCATTGTTAAATTTATACTCCAATCCTGCGGCTCCGGCGATTTCAAAATCTTTTACGGCACTAACATCAGAAACATCTGTATCTCCACCATCCTGAAGCGGGGCATTATCTATTTCTTCGTTTACCTTAAAATTAAAAGCAGGCCCTGCCTGTACACTCAGCCCGTCTAATAGATATATTTTTGCAAGCACAGGCACGCTTATATAATCCAACTGGTACTCCACGTTGTCATCTATATCAAAAATGTTATCCTGCTGGTCATCAGAAATATCAAATCCATGTGCAGAGTAAAGCACTTCTGGTTGAATAGAGAATTTATCCTCAATAAGTGGAATTTCTGCTAATAATCCTACATTAAAACCAGTCCGCATATCGGGATCTTCAAAACCCTGGATACCATCTCCGGTAAATGTGGAAAAATTAAGGCCTCCCTTTATCCCAAACTGTACAAATTCCTGGGCGTTCATCCCGGTGATTCCAAATACGGCCAAAGCAATAATTAAAACTGACTTTTTCATAATTTTTATATTTTATTTGACGACAAATGTAGGCTTCATTCCCGTTAATAAAATGTTAGTCAGAATTAAAGTATTACTAAGTTTATCTGCTGCTTTGTCCCTATATTTAACACATGAAATGGGAGAACGCACTTCAGGATTACTGCAGTTTTTTAAAGATAGAAAGAGGATTATCAGAGAATTCCATTCAGAATTACCGGCTGGATATACTTAAACTCATTCAATTTTTAAATGTTAACAACCGCAAGGTCTCTCCTCTTTCTATTACTGAAGAAAATATCCAGATCTTTATTTATGAGGTTGCAAAAACCCATAGCGCACGTTCCCAGTCCAGGATTATCTCCGGACTGCGCGGATTTTTTAATTACTTAATTTTTGAAGATTACCGGCAGGATAATCCCCTGGACCTCATAGAATCTCCAAAGATTGGAAGAAAACTTCCCGATACTATTGCCGTTGATGAAATTGATAAGATTATAGCCGCTATTGATCTTGGCAAAGCTGAAGGAGAGCGTAACCGTGCGATTATTGAAACCCTCTATGGCTGCGGGCTGCGGGTATCTGAACTTACAGAATTAAAATTATCCGATCTTTATTTTGACGAAGGTTTTCTACAGGTGACCGGCAAGGGAAATAAACAACGCTTCGTACCTGTTTCAGCTTATACCCAAAAGTTTATAGAGATTTATGTGCAGCAGGTAAGGGTGCACCAGGAGGTGGAGAAAGAATCTTCAGATACCCTCTTTCTTAACCGACGCGGGAAAAAACTTACCCGGGCAATGATCTTCACTATTGTAAAACAACTGGCGCAGAAGGCCGGTATCCGCAAAAAAATAAGTCCGCATACTTTCCGGCATTCATTTGCCACCCACCTGCTTGAAAATGGAGCCGATTTAAGGGCAATTCAGCAAATGCTGGGACATGAAAGCATAACTACCACAGAAGTTTACATGCACGTAGACCGCAGCCACCTTCGCAGGGTAATGGAAGAATTTCACCCCAGAAGGTAATCCCATTTTATATAGTTATACGGAATAGCAGGCAATTATCTTTAGCAAGATATTATTTACTGACTAATAGCCGCTTCTTCCTGCTTGCGGAGAACATTGCTTTCTCCATTTTTCCTAAGGTAACTGTTAATAATTTGATGAGTATGGAAGGTAGATTCCTGGAGCTTTAGAAAAGGTTCGTATTCTTCAAAACTGCAAATTTGGACATCAGCTCCTACAAAGCCATAACCCTGATAACGGCCTTCTTTAATCGCAATAAAAGCCTGCTCACCGGGTTCTCTCCCCTTTTCTTTAATAATGTAGGTTTGTTTGGCGGGGTTTAAAGATGCAATAGCCATCTTTACTTTATCATTATAATCCTTTACGCTTTCAGAACCGGTACATATGCCTTCGCAATTTTTAATGCGGTAGTGGGAGCAGATTTTTACATTAGATTGTAAAGTGCAATATTTTGGGCAAAGGCAGAATTTTTCACACAGTGTTTCAAGCATTTCCTGCGCCTGAGCCCTGTTGTAAAAAGTCTGAACAGAATCACGCACCTGCTTTGTTTGTCCTACAGCCAGCTGAATGATCCCTCTTTGATTTACATAACTAATAATTTGATAGGTCCGGGCAGGCTTCTTTTGTGCCCGGTTATATTTGGGGTAATGCTTCCGGATATAATCTGCTTCCAGAAGTAGCGCAAGCAATTCACTCCCTGTAGTTTCAAAATCTATAAAGCTGGTTTCCTGTCCCAGGTGATATTCTTTGGATTTTTTATCATAAAAATGGGACAACACTCGCTTTTGAATATTTTTGGCCTTTCCTGCATAGATAATTTTATGCTGCCTGTCTTTAAAAAGATAAATTCCCGGTTCTTCCGGCAGTTCATCTATTTGTTCTGCAGGAATGTGAGGCGGTAAAGTGGCATTTTTAGAACGCGGATGCAAAAAAGAAGACATCACCTCTCCCCCTTCATCTAATTTCAGCAATCTTTGGAAAAGAATTACCGTGGCATCAGTATCCCCCTCAGCCCTGTGCCGATTTTCAAGAGGAATGTTAATGGAACTACATAATTTTCCCAGGCTGTAAGAAAATAATCCCGGGATAAGTTTACGCGAAAGCCGCACCGTACAAAGTTTTTTACGCTTAAAATCCTTGCCCAGCGCTTTAAATTCATTTCGTAAAACATTGTAATCAAAATTTACATTATGGGCAACAAAAACAGCTCCCTGTGTAAACTCCTCAATAGCATCTGCCACCTCATGAAATTTAGGAGCATCTGCTACCATTTCATTATCAATTCCTGTTAAGGAGGTAATTTGCGGAGGTATAATTTTTTCAGGATTAAGAAGGGTGATATATTTATCTACAATTTCGCCACCTTTAAGCAGAACGATGCATATTTCGGTTAGGCGGTTACCTGTTATCCCTCCTCCCGTAGTCTCCACGTCTATTATTGCGTATGTTTTCTCTTTCATCCCTACAAATATAACTAAATTTGGATTATTTCCAATATTAGGAAAAAATCCTACATTAGCAGCAATCCTGGTAAAACATCATCTTAAAAGTATAAATAATTGAGAATCAATGCTTATTTTTATTTACACTAATTTTCGCTCCAGCAAATTCAAATCGAATGAGAAAAATTATTCTTCTTTTACTCTTAAGTGCTTTTATTTCTGGTTGTTCCAGCCTTTCCAAATCCCAAATTGAAACCGTTCAGCAGTTTGGGGAGGTAACCAGCAACTTCTCCGCATATCCTTCTGCAATAATGGAAGAACTGGCTGAGATCAGGTTAAAAAGAGGACTGTATTATGCCAGCACTTTAACAGATCCCATGAGGCATCTGGACGAGCTGGATAGTATTTACAGCCAGAAAAAATACGATTATAAGGTTTCTGAAAAAATTGATGTTACGTTCAGGGTGCTTGATAAATATGCCCAGTCACTCGTACTTTTATCTTCTGGAGATTATACTGCCAATCTGCAAAATAATGCTGCTGAGTTTGGTGTGGGCATGGATTCCCTGGTTAACCTTTATAATGTAAAGAGTAATGCTGAAAAATTACCCGCCGGGATTGGGGAGGCACTGGGAAAAATTGTCGGCTTTAGTGGCGACCGTTATATAAAAGTAAAACAGTCTGAAAAAATTAAAGAATATGTCACTAAAGCAGATACCTTAGTTTTAATAATGACTTCCAACCTTCTGGAGTATCTGGAATCATCAAATCTTGAGGAATTGATTTCTTATGAGGAAAAAATGATTAGAAGAAATTACCTTACCTATTTGCAGTTGACAGATACCGGTACCTTCGAATCGCAAAGAGAATATCTTGATCTAAAAAGTAATTTAGATGCAGCAAAAGACCTGAAGGCACTAACCATCCAGTCTACGAAAGACCTGCAAGCAGCGCATAAGGAACTCGTGCAGGTTGTTCAGAAAAAACAAAAGTTACACAGCACTATTAAAGAACTTCGGGTTTTTTATCAGCAGGTGGCTGAAATTAGGGAAACGCTGAATGCATTGAAGAAGGATAAATAAGAAACTATGAATACAGAAAAAATAAAAACACTGGAAAAGTTACTGGATTCGATTGAAATAGTTGAAAATGCCCGTTCCATAGAAGGCTTATCTCCTGAAGACAGGGTACAGCTGGAAAAAGCATCTGTAAGCTTGAGAAATGTTGAAAGGTCTATCATCCGCATAAAAACGAATGAGCTGGTAGAAAAATTAACACACGATGCCCAGGCTCTGGATAAATTAGCTGATGAAATAAACCGTTCCGCTGAAAAACTTGCGGGAGTGGCCAAAGCCATAGAAAAAGCTTCAAACATTGTAAAGGCCTTTGTGAAAATTGCGGCTAAAGCCATTGGTGCCGGGCTAATTTAGCCAAATATCGCATTAACAGGTCAAAATATCAATCGCCTTGCCGGTCTAAAGATTCCTCGTAATTATTATTCTCAAATTCCTGCAATGGGAAATAAATAGAAAAAGTAGTACCTTTTGTAAGTTTGCTTTTAACTTTAATATAAGCACCATGATCTTCAAGGATGTTCTTTACAGCATTTAAACCCACTCCAATGCCATTTACCTTACTGGTATAAAAAGCATCAAATAATTTATTTTCCTGTTCTTTCTCCATACCATGGCCATTATCTGTAATGCTTAACTTTATTGCACTAACTTCTTTTACAATATCAATAATAATTTTTCCCCGGCCTGGCGTGGTAGCCTCTCCGGCGTTTATTATAAGGTTAAGCAAGGCAATTTCCAGTTTCTCCCAATCTGCCATGATAAAATAGGTTCCTTCATATTTTTTCACCAGTTCAATCCCGGAAAGGTATATACGGTCTGCTGCTTTGCGCAATGTCTCTTCCACAATTTGCGTTAGCTCCTCTCTTTGCAGCTCGGCCTTTTGATATTTGGAAGCATTTAGAAGGTTAGAGACTAATTCATTTAAATTTTTATTGCTCCTGTTAAGAATTTCCAGATAAGGCTTCACTTCTTTCACTTCCTCATTATCAATAGTATGCTCCAAGATCTCTGTGGCCATGCCTATACTGGCAATAGGATTGCGCAGCTCATGTGCGAGAGTCCTGGCTACATCTCCAAAAATTGAGAACTGCCTTGCATCTACTAATTCCTTCTGGATTTGCTTTACATTAGTAACATTCCTCACTAAAAGAACGTATTCGTTTACCCAGGATTCGTCCCTTCGCTCAAAAACAGTTGCGCGCACATTGAACCATTCCCAGCCCACCGTCTTCAGCTTAAGACGCACCTCGATCTCAAAAATTTCTTCATCAGAAGATTTTAGAATCATCTGGTGTAACTCAATCATCCTTTTTCGGTCCTGGGGATGAATAAAAGGTAAAATTTCCTCCAGCGGCATTCCTTCTATTCTTTCTTTGGTTAATCCCCCATTGTCATAAATACCTTTATTAATATAGCGCACATTCATATTTCCAAGGTTGACGATTAAAATGGAGGCCGGAGTGGTTTTTACCAGTTGTTCGTTAAAAAGAACATTTTTAGAAAGTTGCCTGTTGGTATTGTAAAGAGAATGTTCCAGCTTTAGCCTTCTTAAATCCTCTTTATTTAATTTTGCCGATACCCAGGAAGTATAAACAAGTCCAAAAAAAGCATAACTAATGGTATATAGAGTTATTCCCAACTCTGTATTAATTTGTTGTGTACTAATAATAAAAATAAGCAAAAGACTGAGCAGCAAAGGAAGTATTACTAGAAATGGCAAGAGGTTACGGGCCAGTTTACTTCCCACTTTTACCCCAGAGATAAAGTCTATATAGGTATGGCGGGGATTTGTTAAAGATAAGCAGAGAGATAATATTAAAAAACTTCCCGCTGTATGAAATGCCATAGTATTGAATACCAGAACCTGTGTAGCTGTAATGGCCTGCAAAAAATATGTAAGGATGGCCAATATAGAAATAAGGGTGAGCAGCCCAAAAGAATACTTTACCGTCTTTTTAAAAAGCTTTTTTGAAGCATTTGATGTCATTAAACCCAATCCAAAAAGAGCGAAACATAAGGCTGTTGTTCTTGCCATTCTTCCCGGAAACCTGGGCGAAAAAGGATCTGGAATTAGAAAATTATCAATTCCCAGGTTTACATCAAATAGATACTGTAATAGACTAAGGCCGCCTGTTACAAGAATTATACTCCCCAGTAAAAATTTTATAAATTTAAATTCCCTTCTCCGGGTTTGCTGGCAAAGTACTCCTACGGCAGATAATACAAAAAGGATTGCTGTATTCACCTTCATTGTAGGGGCGCCGGAAAATATGCTTAGAAGAAAAGGTATCTTAAGCATCCATCCAAACAATGTGGCAAGTGCTACTAAAAGAACTGCAACGGAAAGAACCGAAATTTTTAACGATCTGTTTATAACTTAGAGTGTTATCCAGTTCTCTCCTTGCAAAATTGGGGAAGATTTGGAATTTTTTCTAAAGTTAGGAATATAAGAAATATTAACAAATGTTAACTTTTGTTAATATTTGTTTCGTTAAAAATAATTCCATTACCGTTAAACGGCAAGATCATCTTCATTTCTTTTGGCTCATAAAAAAGCCATCACATTAATGTGATGGCTCCTTTTATAAAAGTAAACATTATTAGGCGGGGATCTCCATAGCCGCTTTTTCCCTTTTCCAGTTACGATGCTTGCTAATTGCCTTAATAAATTTTTCCGGTTTCTCATTTATACAAACCGCTTCGTCCTCTTTAAAATCTTTACCGTAGGTGGCATCAAAGAGTTCTTCAGCTTCATTGTCTAAAGCAATGGCTTTACAATGTTTCAAAGCTTCATTAATAAACTTTTTAGCCTTTGCCTGTTTCATTAAGGCATCAATGCTTTCTTTTCCGCCGGGAATATACAGCGCATCAAAAACAACGCTTTCTGTAGTCATTAACGCATGCGCTACCTGGTGTTTATCGCCTTTATTGCATTTAATTGTACCTCCGTGTACTCCTACAATCTGAACCATGGCTCCTTCATCTTCTAAAGAATTTTTCATTTTATTGTAATCGCTTTCGCTGAAGCCATCCCCGGCCAGTACGGCAATTTTCCTGGTCGCAATACCTTCTGAAGGAAGAAATTCCTGGCTTAATGCCTTGGATTTATCAAGGTACATTTTTTTAGGTCCCGGCTGATGTTTTTCAACATCGGCATCGGCTCCAATCGCTTGATTTACCGGCCCGTCAACTTCCTCAGGAATCTCCATTCCGAGATTTACAGAAACCTTGGCGGCAAGATCTTCGTCTATCTGGCTAAGGATATACAGCATTCGCTGCTTGATATGATCATAAGTACATTTCCCCAATTCAAAGGAATACGCCTGTACCACATGTTCCTGCTCATGTGCAGTCAAACTTCTATAAAATAAAGCAGGTTGCGAAAAATGATCGTTAAAGCTTTCACTGCGCTCCCTTATCTTCTTGGCGTCTATACGCTCTTCATAACTGCTAAAACCGCCTTCGGCTATTTTGGCAAGATGTGGGCATCCTCCCCCGATGGAATTTGGAAAATAAGCTGTTTTGCCTTTATTCACCGTCATTCTCATATGCGCGTCCCGCTGATTGTTATGTACTTCATTTACCGGGCGATTGATTGGAATCTCATGGAAATTTGGGCTTCCCAATCGAGATAATTGCGTATCGGTATAAGAAAATAACCTTCCCTGCAGTAAAGGATCATTGGTGAAATCTATTCCAGGAACCACGTGCCCGGGGTGAAATGCCACCTGTTCTGTTTCGGCAAAGAAATTATCTGGATTACGGTTAAGCGTCATTTTACCTATACGTTTTACCGGCACCATTTCTTCCGGAATAAGTTTTGTAGGGTCCAGCAGGTCAAAATCGAATTTATGCTCGTCTTCCTGCGGCACCACCTGGAATCCTAATTCCCATTCCGGATACTGGCCGGCTTCTATGGCATCCCAAAGGTCCCTGCGGTGGAAATCTGCATCGGCACCATGAATTTTAACTGCTTCGTCCCAGGTAACCGATTTTACTCCCAGCAAAGGTTTCCAGTGAAATTTCACGAAATGGGATTTCCCTTCTTCATTCACTAACCTGAAAGTATGTATCCCAAAGCCTTCCATCATCCTGAAACTTCTAGGGATCGCGCGGTCGCTCATCAGCCAGATCTGGTTATGAAGGGTTTCTGTGGTATGTGAGACAAAATCATAAAAAGTATCGTGGGCTGAAGCTGCCTGCGGTATCTCCCTGTCCGGTTCTGGTTTTACAGAATGGATAAGATCCGGAAACTTCATGGCATCCTGAATAAAAAAGATGGGCATGTTATTCCCTACCAGGTCAAAAACGCCTTCATCTGTATAGAATTTTGTGGCAAATCCACGAACATCCCTTGCAAGATCCGGTGATCCTTTTGATCCCGCCACGGTAGAAAATCTAACAAATACAGGTGTTTTTCTTGAAGTATCGGTAAAAATTCCTGCTTTGGTAATCTCTTCCTGGCTTTCGTATAACTCAAAATAACCATGGGCACCACTTCCGCGGGCATGAACAATTCTTTCCGGGATACGCTCATGGTCAAAATGGGTTATTTTTTCTCTTAGGATAAAATCTTCCAAAAGAGTGGCTCCACGCGCTCCGGCTTTAAGGGAATTGTTGGTGTCGTTTACCTTTAATCCCTGATTGGTAGTCATTGTTTTCCCTTTAGGATTAGAGGTATTCGCGTTTAAGTCTTCTATTTTTTTTGAAGGCTTATCTTTCTTTTCTTTCATAACTATTTTTGATTAGGTTCGATATTAAAATTAAAATAATCTATAGACACCTATGTCAAAATAGTGTTAAACAAAATTTAGGATTTTCTTAAATTACTGAAACGTATTGATTCTCAGTATTTTTTCAAAAAGGTGCCTATTTCAATCCGTTTTGAAGCACAATTTTAATTCCTTCAAGATTTTCTGTAAAAGCCATCATTTGTGAGATTACCTGTGCAATTTCATTTTTCCCGCCCAGCCCTTTTAATTTGTTATTCTTTACAAAAGTTGCTTTGATCTGCTCCCAACGCTCTTTCTCTTCAGAAGAAAGCTTCTGAGTTAATTCTTTATACTTTAATAAATTAGCTTCAGCAGCAGCGGTTAATGTTTGGGATTCATTTTCATAATGAGAAAGAAGGAGGCTGTCAAGTTCTTTATCATTCATAATGGGAACAACCTTGCTCACCAGCTTATTCATATCCCGGTAAGAGCCCTGTAGTTTAAAAGCCGGCTCTGTCCTGTATTCATCTTCCATGCCCGCAGACTTTATGTAAGCCTCATTTACTTTTAAAACCGCGTCCCTTATCTTCAACACTTTTTGTATAACCGCCTTGTAATCCTGGATTTCCTGGTGGGTATGATTGCTCTTTAATTCCCCGGTTTCCGATTTATTCTCTACCTGTTGAATCAAAGTATATACATCTTCAAAATTTCCTGAACTAAGTTGATGCAAAACAGGATTTGAAGTAAGCGAGTTTTCCATCAGGCTTAATTTGAACAAATTTGCGGTATCTCCAATAATGTCCCCAAGATTATAAATATCGGCCCGGTTGGACAGCATATCGGGAATACGGAATTTCTCCCCGCTCTCCGTATAAGGATTCCCGGCCATGACCACGCAAAACTTTTTCCCGCGCAAATCGTAGGTCTTCGGTTTCCCGTTATAGATCCCTTCAATTTTTCGAGTGCCGTCAGATAAAGAAATAAACTTCTGAAGAAATTCAGGATTGCAATGCTGGATATCGTCCAGGTACAGCATTACGTTATTCCCCATTTCAAAAGCAAGGTTCAGTTTTTTCAATTCTTCCCTGGCGGCGGAATTTTTAGCGGCTTCAGGATCTACCGAGGTGACCTCGTGCCCAATCGCCGGACCGTTTATTTTCATAAATACCAAACCCAGGCGGTTAGCCACATACTCCATTAAAGTGGTTTTTCCATATCCCGGCGGCGAAATAAGCAGGAGCATTCCCATTCTGTCCGTACGCCGGTTGTCCCCCACACTTCCCAGCTGCTTGGCCAGGTTTTCCCCAAACAAAGGGAAATATACCTGGTCTATCAGCTTATTGCGCACAAAAGAAGTAAGCACCCGCGGCTTAAATTCTTCCAGTTTTAACTGCTCCTTCAGCTTTTCAGTAACCTCATGCCGTGCTTTTCTAAAAGCATTAAAAGCGGGGACTTCATGATTGATGAATTTTTGTAAGCGATTGGTAAATTCATGAAAATCAAATTGCAATTCAGAATTTTCTATGCCCGTATGCTCACCTTTCAATCCTGTGATCACGGCGTTGGGAGAAGCTTCAATTTTGTAATACTCCTGCTTTGGAAACATCATTCCACACACTGCTTCCTCAATATATTTTAACTGCTGCTCCTTTCCCGTAGCTTTTACATACGCCTGCAGCCATTGTTTTATCAACCTTATTTTAGCCGCATAAGAACCCAGGCTCTCCAGGCTGTTATCAAATTGATCCCGTGCCTTTTCCTTTTTCAGCATACCGCGGAATTCTTCAGTTAATTCTGAAGCCAGGCTGCTAACAGCAAAATTATTGTCCCCCTGAAGTTCTTCAAATAAATACTCCGCCGTTTCCTGGCTTTCTTCCGAAGAAAAAAGGCCTGTGGCTTCTGCAAAATCAGTAATTCCGCTCTTAAGTTCTTCTATTAAAAACTCGTATTCCCGGGTATTTGGAAAATATTTAAGTACCTGTCCTGAAGCTTTTATCGAATTGTTATAACCTGATTTTACATTCTCTTCCAGAGAGTTCCAGAAATATTGCCCATGCGCCCGCACCCTGGAAGAAAAAGACAAAATTCCCAACTCCAAACGTTTTTGTACCAAAACCTCCAATATCCCGGCGGCATCCTCATCATGCACACCTTTAATATAACCTTCAGAATAATTGCTGCTGCTTTCCTCCCGGACAAGATGAAGTAATTCCTGCTTATCCATTTTTGCCAGCTTTATAATTTCTTGCTTTTGATAAATTCTAAAAGCGAGATATTCCGCACGGTAAACCTCTTCATTTTCTGAAATAAATTCCCTGTTCCAGTATTTCCTGCTGTTAAGCAGCACTTCGTTTTCCAGTTCCTGGTAAAAATCTGTTCCGCTAAGGTGATAGCACAAACTGCCATTTTTCATCACGAAGCTAAGATCCAGTTCCTGCCGGTTCACGCCGAATTTATGATTTCCCAGCTTTATAATATTCTCGCCGTCTTCATAAAGGTCCTGCTTATCTTTTAATTTTCTAATGGCATCTTCCCGGCTGGTTTTAAGGGCAGTTTCAATTTCTTCGGCATTGCCGCTATCTTCCAATTCGTTTAGCTGGTTCACAATATCCCGCAGCTTATTTACCATAAGATCGGCCGCGAAGTAACCGTTGATTTCAGCAACAGATTTCAGGCTTTCCGCTTTTTTGCCGATGCTTTTCAGGATACGATCGGCCGCGCTTTGCAAAGCCATCGCTTTTTTGTTCCGCTTTTCAGTGATCGCTGCTTTTTTGCTTTCAAAAGCGTTATAAATCTCTTCCCTTTTTTCAATAATTTCAGCAATAAACTCTTCAAAATCGGCAAATTTGCCTTCCAGCTCTTCCAGCTGAATACTGATTTTATTCTGAAATTCATCGCACTTCTCCGGAGTTTTAGCGAGGTCCAGGTAATTAATAATGCTCTGGTCTATTAGCTTGAGCTGCGCGGCAAAATCGGCTTTGGCTTCCTTGCCGCCCAGGCGCTTCCTTTTATTCTTTAAGGCCGCCTTCAGCTGGTTAATGGTCGCGAAAATTAGCGAAATATTGTCAATGATTTTTGTAGAATGCGAAGTGTCTTCAATCTCCAGGTTGGTAACAATATCGATAAGCATTTCCAAATCTGCCGCAATCTGGTTCACCTCATCTTCCAGCTGTTTTGCTTCAACCACTTTTTGGATCTGCTCCAGTTTTTGCCCTTTTTCGGAAACTTTTTCATGGTAAGGCTGCAAAGCCTTCTCATCCAGCAAAAATTCCACACACCTGCGGGAAATTTTAGATGTATGTTCCGCTAATTCATTTTCCAGGTTTTTAATCAGTTCTTCGTCTACATAACGGAGTTCATATAAGCCAATTAGCTCCCCGCGCAGGCTTCTTAACTGCGAGAGCAATGCCACAAACTCATCTATACTTTTAAAAGAAGTGCTTTTAATTTTGCTGAAAAGATCGTCTGCTTTATGCTGAATTGCCTTTGTTTCTGCCGCTGCATTTTTCTTTAGCTGAACGACCTTCTGAAATTCATCTATAGCTGAATTTGCCGCCTGGTTGATCTCTTTAAGCGGTTCTTTTAAATTTGAAGTTTCGGCTTCGCCAAGCCAGTAATAAGCATCAAGAATGTCTTTGGAAATTTTAGCAATATCGGTGTACAGGCCGTCATAATTATCTTCTTTATTCAGCAAAGTAATAAGTTCCCGCGCCTCGGCCATGGCCTTCACAATATCTTTATTGCCAATTTTATACAGCATGGAATCCTGGTGTTCCGAAGGCATAAAATCGCCTTCCAGGTAAGGCGTTTGCCAAATCTGGATCATATGGTGCTTTGTTTGCTCCGCTTCAGCTTTAAAACAGCAAAGTTCACCATCTGGCAATACCGTAAAGCCGCCGCAAACAATGGGAGTTTTAATTTCCTGGGCTATCATATTGTAATCCATGAGCTTGTAAGTGCCCTCCACGGGAGAGTAAAAAATATACAGAAAATCCTCACCGTTTGTAGAAGCAATAGTTCCCTGGAACTTAAGCTGCTGGACCTCTGTACTAAACAGATGAAATTCGCCGGTTTGCAAATAATACCCATTGGGAAAAATAATGCCCTGCTCATCGGGCAGCAATACCACCGCTTCCTTAACAGAATCTATTTTCTGTACCTCCTGCACCTTGTGATTGTACACAAAATACCTTGGCTCCTCCTGGAATGGTTTTATTTCCAGGATAATGAGGTTTCCCAAATCGGCAAAGCGAATCTGGCCGTCATCCAGCGTCTGGTCTTTATAGCTTACGGCTTCAGAATAAATTCCTTTACCATCATTGGTATTGTCTTCAATTTTGATGGTGAGATCCCCACCAATGGTTTCCACAAATACCTTATCCAAAATAGCCACATGCGGGTGCTCCCCGTAACGCTGCATATCGCGGTTTGCTTCCTGCCACTTAAACTGGTGCTGCTGCGGATATTTAAATTCATGCTCGCTGCGATTGTCTATATATTCCAGTTTGTCATCAGCGATAAGCCACTTAAAAGTCTTGATATCAGTAACGCTGTCACTTAGCTGAAAAACCATGTGCAGGTAATTGCCGATTCTGGCAAATTTCGAGAAAATGGTATTGCGGTAATATTTATAGAGATTGGTAAAATCGCTTTTGAAGGTTTCATCTTCAAGAATAGAATGCGCCACCTGCACAAACCGGTTTTCTGCAAATTGGTATACGCTGAAAACATCAGAAAGTTTGATCTCGGTACGCAAACCAAAATGCACATTATAGCCAAAAATGCAGGTATTCCCAAGGGAAATAATATCCCTGGCCACGCAATTATTTTCAGTACTAATGCGGTTACTGGCGATAAGCTGCGTTTCCAGAGAACCAAAGACCGTTTTGCGGCTTTCATTTAACTGCTGTAAACGCTCCTGCAAATTTGATTTATGAACGGCCAGCCGGTTGCGGATAATTTCGTAAGTGCCGCCATCCAGGGCATCATTTTTTACAGTTTTGTTATCTTCTTGTTTCATTTATTGCTAATCATAATTTGGATAAACATTCCCGTTTCCAGCCTTGCAGACCCGAAATTGGAGGTAAAGCTGAAATAGATTTCCATAACAGGATAAGCCTGCCCATGCAGACAGGCTTTCCTTTATGGGTCATTTCACTACACTTCAGCGGAAAAATGATCTTAAAACATTTTCCTGAACCATTATTAGGCTTTTAAAGCAGCTACCTTTTTATCTGAAAGCCCCAGCCCTTTCGCCAGGTTGAAAAGGTTGCCCAGCATGGTTTGCTCATTAGGATCATTAGATTTTTGTTTGAGCTCCATCAAAAGACTGGCGATGGTAAAGTTCTTGATATCTTCTGAAGAGATCCCGTATTTATGGGAAAACTCGCGGACTTTTGTAAGCAGGTTTCCCTTAATATCTTCACTTCCCAATATAGAATCCTTTAAATCCTGAACATTGCTGCTGTTTTGCACCAGCCTGTCTATCCCTTTACCCCTGGTAATCTGCCCGATAATCTGATCGAAGAACATAGTTTCCCCACCAACAATATCTATTTTGGCGGCTTTAAGGGCATCGCTTATCACGTGCGCCTGGGCATCTGCTATATCTTTCTGAATATTGATATGGGCCAAATCTACCTGAAGTTCTTTATCTAACTTCAATTTAAATTCTTCATGCTCTTTTCCAACTCCGTCCAGTTTCTTCATTGCGGCCGCTTTTTCCTCAATTCCAGCAGCATCGGCAAGGGCTTTTTCCTTAATGACCTCGGCAGCTGCTTTTCCTTCCTTAAGGCTGGCTTCAGCTTTGGCTTCCATTCCGGCAGCTTCGGCTTTGGCTTTTTTCTCGATAATAAGAGCTTCCATTATTCCCTGCCTTTCGCTGGCATCTGCCTTGGCATGCATCACTTCAGCTTCAGATAATCCAATGGTGGCTTCTTCTTTGGCTTTGGCCTCAGCAATGGTCTTTCTGGCTTTGGCTTCTTTTTCGCTGGCCTCTTTCTGTGCCAGGGCTTCAATATTAATTTCTTCGGCTCTTTGTTTAGCCGCTTCTTTTTTGGCCTCGGCAGCTTTTATTATTTTAATCAGGTCTTCCTGGGCATTGGCTTCAGCAACCGTTATTTTTACTTTCTTCTCACGGTCGGCGGTTTTAAAAGCTTCAATATCTTTCATATTCTCACGCTCTTCCACCACTCCTTTTTCCAGCATTACCCGGTCCCGAATCACATCCTGGATATTCTTTTTCTCAACCTCAACCACTTTTTCTTTTTCAATTTGAGCTAAGGTCACAATACGTTCTCTCTCGGTAGCTTCCAGTAATCGGTCTTTTTCAACTCTTTCGCTTTCCACAGCATCTGTGCGTTCCTTATTCTTGGCGGCCACAATAATCTGCCGGTTCATATTTTCTTCAGCCACCTTAACTTTTTCTTCCGTGGCAATCCTGGCGGTTTCAGATTTAAGTCGCTCTTCTTCAGCCACCTTGCTTATTTCTGCTGCTTCCCTGGCTTTAATATTGGCCACTTCGCGTTTTTGCTGCTCTTCTTTTTCAGCTAATTGTTTATCAAGCTCCAGAATAGCTTCCCGGGCTTCCACATCCTGCTTGCGAATGGTTTTTTCTTCATCCCTTTTAATAAGATTCGCCTTCATATTCTGAACAGCGGTAAGCTCGGTAATTTTCTTAATTCCTTCAGCATCTAAAATATTATCGGGTTTAAGATGGGTGATTGGCGTTTGCTCAAGAAAGTCTATAGCACAATCTTCCAGGGTATAGCCGTTAAGATCTGTCCCAATAATATTCACAATTTCATCCCGGAATTCCCGGCGTGCTTCATAAAGCTCAATAAAGTCGAATTTCTTTCCAACGGTTTTAAGAGCTTCTGAAAATTTGGCTTCAAAAAGGTCCTCCAAAGTTTCAATTCTGGAAGCACGGTCCACCCCAATGGTTTGGGCAACACGCTTTATAAAGGAAATATCGTTGTTGACCCTCACAAAAAAAGCCACTTTTATATCTGCCCGCATATTGTCCCGGCAAATAAGGCCTTCATGTGCCTGGCGCTCAATCTGGATTTTCTTTACAGAAATATCCATGACTTCCACCCGGTGAAAAACAGGCACCACGTAAAGGCCTTTATCTGTGGCTACTTTGGTCCCGCCAAAACCTGTACGCACAATGGCACGGCCCTGGGGCACTTTCTTATAAAACATCGCGATAATCGCGAAATACACTATGATTAGGAACAATATTCCCCCTAATCCAATTCCGATGATTGGTAAAATTTGATTCATTTTAAGATAGATTGATTAGTCGTTATAAGATTGTACTAAGAAGTAATTTTTATCGGCAGATTGCTTTATTATCAATATTTTATCATGATAATTCAAAGCCTCGCCGTGAAGGGATTTTACGTAAACAGACATGGAATCCCCGTTTACACTAATTTCAGCATTTCCCATCCTGTCACCGGATATGCTGGATAAAAGCACGCCCTGCCTGCCAATATAATCCACTGCTTTATCCCCATCTTTATTCAGGTTTTTAAAAAAGCCTTTAAAGGGACTGGTAAAGATCTTGTTTATAAAAAGAGAGGCAAAAAATGCAATTATTAAGATGGCAAATCCCAGCACATTGTCGTAGGTAACGGTTAGCGCTGTTATTAACACGGTACTAAACCACCAGATAAAAACAAAACAGGTAAAGGTGAACATAAACGGCAGCCCCACGAAATTGAAATAAATAAGAAAGACCTGCCACCATTTTAAAGGCTGGATACGCTTTCCCACAACATCTTCCCGGTTTAACTCGGCATTGGAAACCTCCTGGAATTCCATATTCCCGCCTTCCATCCCAACATCTGCATCCACATCTACATCAATATCTACATCATAATCAAAATCTATCCCGCTAACCATGGTTAATAACCAGTAGACCAGGAGTAAAATGAGCAGGATGCTTAAAGTGAGATTAACCTGGGAAAACAATATGTGCGTTAAACTGTCCACTTTCAGGAATTTTTATCTTTGTTAATTCCCAGCTGGTCTTTGAGTTTGCTTAAATCATCTTCAGCCTTGGTCTCTGTAGAATTCGCGGCTTTCTCCAGCTCGTCATCTATGGTTTTTGTGGCCCCGGCAATATCTCCGTAAGCTTCGGCCAGGGCTTCTTCCTGGGCAACTTTTTCTTTCATCCTCTCCAACATAGACACGGTACTGCTACTGTCAATTTCAGCCATTTGCTTGTTGAGGATTTTGGTGGCATTGCTAACTTTTACCCTTGCCTTTAAGGTCTTAAGCTCATTTTCCCAATTGCTGATGCTGGCTTTTATCGTTTGAATATTGCGTTCCAACTGGCTTACATTTTCATTGAATTTACGCGCTTCCTCCTCTGCCCTTTCCACATGTTTCTGAGATTCCTCTTTCTTGATAAGCGCTTCCCTGGCCAGGCGATCAGCCTCGGTTTTATCCATTTCACCACGCTCTCCTTTTTTGAGGATAAGAATGGCTTTATTGTGATAATCTTCTTTTTTCTCCAGGTATTCTTCCTGGTCGTTGCGGGCACGAATAGCCAGGGCCTTTACCTGTGCCAGGGCTTCCATATTTTTATCAAGGTCCTGCTTTAAATCCCTTATTCCCTGCTCGGTTAGTTTAATGGGATCTTCCATTTTATCTATGGCTGAATTTGCTTCGGCTTCCCCTATTTTAAATAATCGTCTAAAAATGTTCATAACATTAGGTTTAGTATTTTGAAAATTCTATAATCCGGTCTGAATATTCACTCATCAATAAGCTGAGGGAATTTAAAGAACCTTCCAACTCGTTTATGTCCAGGTTTTGTATTTGAAGTGTATCCCTGAAAATCACTTTTTCTCCCGAATCGTCCAGAACAAAAGCTCCATGAATTATGTCCCTGTTCTTTTGAAGCAGGCTTCTGAAAATTTTTTCTGACTGATTGTTAATCCTGAAGATATATTGCTCCATAATTAATATAGGCGGCGCTACTCCAAGAATTAGGTTCTTAATTCCAAAACTTTCCTTTTGAACCATTATAATTCCTTCTTCTTCATTTTCGAAGGTGATATTAAAATTAAGTTCCAGCAAAAAGTTTTTTGTAATCTGAAAATGGTTTTTCATCGATTGGTTTTTTGATTGCTGATGGTTTAAGGCGTAATAATACAAAAATCTGAAGGTTTTAAGGTATTATTAACAAAATGACCGCAATTATTATCGCTCCCATGATTTATCTTTTTTAAGGTTAAAAAAATTACGCTAATTATCTTAGTACTTCAGGATATCATTCTCTCTGAATAAAATAAAACCAAAAAGATTAGCAATTATCTACACTATTAGCTAATATTGTTAGATAAAGATAAAACAATTTTTATTTATTGCAAATAATTTTAGCAAAAATATGTCTTACTTTGGAAAGAATATCCGGAAGATCAGAAACGTCAAGAAGCTGAGCCAGCAGGCTTTTGCAGAGATGTTCGAGTTAAAACGCGGGACTTTAGGGGCTTATGAAGAAGAGAGAAGTGAGCCGCGTATTGAAACTATTATAAAAATAGCTAATTATTTTAGCATTACTATAGACGATCTGCTCACCAAAGAACTTACGGTGAACAAACTTTTAAAATTTAAAGAGGACCTGCCTCTGCAGGGAACTTTTGAAAAAGATGATTTTCCCAAGGTTCCCTGCATTGTACCAGCCAGTGAACAGGATTATATTCGGTATTACGATAAGCCGCACTTTATAGAAGACCTTCCCTGCCTTTGCCTCCCGGTAGATCCTAATGGTACGTTCCGGGGTTTTGTGATTTCTAATGAAGACAACGTAGAGAATGAACGTGGCTTAAGGCCTAAAGATGTTGTTATTGGTGAAAGGGTTCAAGCCGAGAATTTTTTAAAAACAGAAAATGGCAGCCTTATCCTTACGCTTGTAAAGGAAGGTTTGTACCTGCGTAAGTTTTATTTGTTTGGAGACAAAATAACCCTGAAGGCCACCAATAATAATATTAAAGATACTGTGATACCTTTGGCAGAAGTAAAAGAATTATGGCTCATAAAATATACTTTTCTCCAAAGGCTGCCGGACAATGCATCTGCTTTGGCAAATAAACTGGATTACCTCGAGCAGGAATTTAAAAAACTCCGGGAACAGTTGTAAAGTATTTAGGAGTTTGCGCTTTCTATAATTCTTCCGCAGAAAAAACCTCTAAAAAAATTTTCTTTATACCTGGAGCTCCGTGAGTATTGTAGTTATGAAATACTATATTTACAAGCGGTTTCCTTTTTGAAACTTAAAAACATAAGTATGGAGAAAAGAATTCTTGTTCCTACAAATTTTTCAAAGCATGCATGGAACGCCCTGGTGTATGGTTTTGGTTTATATAAAAACATTCCCTGCACATTTTATGTCTTGAATGCCTATCAAAGCGGAAGCACTTTACCGGAAAAACTTTCTTTATCTAAATCTTCCGGAAAAAACGCCACTGAAAGAGCCAGGGAAGATTCCCTGGAAGGTCTTGAAAAAGTTTTGCAGGGCTTATCTTTCCGCAAGGAAAATCCGCGACATCAGTTTGAAACTCTGTCTTCTAACCAGCCACTGCCGGAAGCTATTCAGGATGCTGTGGATAAGCATAATATAGACCTCATCCTTATGGGGTCTAAAGGGGAAAATGTTTCTATAAATTCAGCTTACGACAATACGGTAACTTTAGTTTCAGATAAAATAGAAAAATGCCCAATCCTGGTAATTCCAGAAGAATGTTCACCAACCACAGATCTGGTAAGGGAAATTGTATTCCCAACCAGCTTTAGAATGGCTTTTAAACTTAAAGAGCTCACTGCCCTTATGGATATTGCTTCCAGTTTTAGAGCCGGCATAAGGGTGCTTTATATTGATACCGATAATAAAAAACTGAACAAAGAACAGGAATCCAATAAGAAGGTTCTTAAAGATTACTTTATAAAATTTGATTGTAGTTTCCATACCCTTACCAAAACTACCATAAGCACCGGTACCCGTCTTTTTATTGAAAGCAGGCAGAGTGATTTGCTCGCCATCTATAAGCGGAAACAGGGGTTTTTCTCAAAATTGTTTGCACAGCCTTTTATAGAGGAAATAGATTTTAACCCCAATATTCCTGTTTTGGTGCTAAAGGAAAATGACTGACAATATTAATTATTAAAAATTCATTTCTGAACTTTCTAAAGTAAGCAATCTATTCCTCTATCCCTTTTCCAGTAGCAGCATAATAAATACCGCCATAAAGGTGATCTAAAAACCACTGATTTTTATAAATTTCAGGAATATGCCCCAAAGCGGTATAGAAAGCCCTTCCCCCATCGTATTCATGGTACCAGGAAATAGGGTGAAAATCTCCCATTCCCTTTCCAACCCTGTCCTGCATCTGGCCATTTTCGGCTTTATCGCGATTCTTCCAGGTGACTTCGGGATCATAAGAATTTTCATCTACTGCGACCAGGTAATTCAGGCCACTGGTTTTTTCTTCTCCAAACTCGTACCATTCGTCTGTCCATAAAAGTTTCTCGGGGAAATGCTCCAGGCCTGGAAAGTTATGCTCTAAAATATCCAGCCTTGCTGTTTGTTGAACCGGGTGAATATGGAACATCCTTCCTACCAGTTTAGTGTACCATTCCCAATCATATTCAGTGTCTGAAGCGGCATGTACGCCAACATATCCATTTCCTGCCTCAATAAAATTCTCAAAAGCTTCCTGCTCCTGTTCATCAAAAATGTCTGCCGTGGTATTCAGAAAAATTACGGCATCAAATGCATTCAACCTTTCCGCCGTGATCTTTTGAGCTTCCTGTTGCCGCTCGAGGCCAAAATTGTGCCTTGCCGCCAAATCTTCAACAGCGTCTATCCCATCTTCTATAGATTCATGGTGCCAGCCATCGGTTTCTGTAATTAAAAGTACATTAAATTGTTTTTGGGCATTAGCCTGGATGGCGAGTATTAAAAGAACAACAGTTAACCACCCCGCCTTTAAATTTTTTTTTGAAAACATCTCTGAATTTTAGATTTTACGTTTCCAGGTAAGAATTACCTGTATTACTCCCGAAGATATTAATTTATAGGAAAATATATCCTTAAAATTTCCTTAGTTTTCAATAATGAGTGGATATTGTTGTCTTTTCCTAGGTTGAGCAGCTTTACAGGATGCTTTTTCAGGATTTGCTGTCCTTTAAAATGGGGCCAAGTACTTCCCATACATTTTCTGCCACTATTTGCTGCCCTTCAGCCGTGGGATGGATTCCATCCTGTTGATTAAGTTCGGGCTTCCCGGCTACATCTTCAAGTAAAAACGGAATTAGATGCACATTATTTTTTTCAGCAAGATCCGGAAAAATACTTTTAAATTCTGAAGTATATTCCCGCCCCATATTTGGAGGAATCTGCATTCCGGCCAGGATAATTTTGGTGTCAGGATTTTTATTTTTCACAATATTAATAATAGACTGAAGGTTTTGCCTGGTCTCTTCAAGCGGAATTCCCCTAAGGCCGTCATTAGCACCAAGCTCCAGTACAAAAACATCCACGTTTTGTTTTAGCACCCAATTGATCCTGTTTTTTCCCGCGGCGGTGGTTTCCCCGCTTAAACCGGCATTTATTACTTTATAATTAAGGTCCAGCGAGTCAACCTTCCGGTGAATAATGGCAGGAAATGTTTCATCACTCTCCAAACCAAGACCTGCGGTAAGACTGTTCCCAAAGAACAGGATGGTTTTAGCATTTTCTTCCCGCTTGTTTCCACCAGAGATAATCTCTTCCTGATTTTCAATTTGTTCTTCCTTCTTCTCTTTATTCTTTCCACAAGAAAAGGTTAAAAGCATCAACAAAGCACAACATAATCCTAAGTTCTTCATAACAGTTCCTTTAAATAGAAATCTTTTTTTATTTTGTCTGCTTCAGCACGAAACAACAGGTAAGATGGCAAAAATTTTAGAGGTAAACAACCTGGGAAAAACCTATTCCAGCGGAAATAAAACTTTAAAGGTACTGGATAACATTAGCTTTAAGGTAGAGAAAGGAGAAAGTTTTGCCATTGTTGGTCCTTCTGGAAGTGGTAAGACCACTTTACTGGGACTTTGTGCGGGTTTGGACCGTGCAGATTCAGGAAGCATTAACTTATGCGGCCAAAATCTGGAAAAACTTAATGAAGATGGCAGGGCATTGCTTAGAAACAGGAATGTTGGATTTGTATTTCAGGATTTTCAATTGTTGCCAACCTTAACTGCGCTAGAGAATGTAGCCGTTCCATTAGAATTGCAATCGGTTAAGAATGCTTCAAAATACGGAATGGAATTATTGGAAAAAGTAGGCCTTGCCGATAGATTTCATCACTACCCATCACAACTTTCCGGAGGAGAACAACAACGGGTGGCCCTGGCACGGGCTTTTTCCAATAAGCCCGAAGTTCTTTTTGCTGATGAACCCACCGGAAACCTGGATGCTGAAACCGGTGAGAAAGTAGAACAACTACTATTTGATCTCAACAAAGATCTTGGCACCACGCTTATTATAGTAACCCATGATATTGAACTTGCCCAAAAAACCGGCCGCATTTTAAAGCTCAAGGGAGGAAGAATCATCTCTAACACCAGCGCTCATAAATGGTAGAGAATAGTAACAATTATAGTCCTAAAACGGCACTAGGCTGGATATTTAAGATGGCCTGGAGGGATGGCCGGGCGAGCGGCAAAAAACTCAGCCTTTTTATGGCATCTATTATTCTGGGAATTGCCGCCGTGGTTTCTATTCAATCTTTTGGCGATAATTTAAAAAAGAATATCTCCCTGCAGTCCAAATCGCTGATGGGAGCAGATTATATTATAGACAGCGATCATCCCGCCAATGAAGAAGTGGAAAAAATTATGGATTCCCTTGGAGGGGCAAACGCACAGGAAATTAATTTTGCCTCTATGGCCGCTTTTAGTAAAAATGATGCCGCCAAACTGGTCCAGGTACGAGGTATTGAAGGAAATTTTCCATTTTACGGAGCTTTAGAAACCAATCCCCCTGAAGCCGCTAATGTATATCAGGAAACCGGTGGCGCCCTGGTAGATGCCACGGTGATGCTGCAAATGGGAATTCAGCCCGGTGACAGTATAAAAATAGGTAGTATTAGCCTCCCGGTGGCCGGCGCTCTTAAATCTGTTCCCGGGAGTACTGCCATTTTCAGTTCTGTTGCTCCTCCCGTGCTTATTCCATATAGGTTTATAGAAGAAACAGGGTTGATACAAACAGGTAGCCGGATAGATTATAAGTATTATTTTGTAGCGCCTGCCGGGATGGACATGGAAAAGCTGGATGAGCAATTAGATTCCAGGTTGGACCAGGAAGACGCCGATCTCGATACCCATCTTTCTACCAGCCGCAGGATGGGACGCAGGTATGAGAATTTTGGAAAATTCTTAAACCTTGTCGCTTTTATAGCTTTACTTCTGGGATGTGTGGGCATCGCTAGTGCCATTCATATCTACATTAAGGAAAAATTGCGGGCTGTAGCTGTTTTAAAATGTTTGGGAGCCAGTAAAAAACAAACATTTTTAATCTACCTTATCCAGATTGCAGCAATAGGTTTTTTAGGGGGGGTAATTGGAACTATTGGAGGATTGCTGCTGCAACAGGTATTCCCTTTGCTTCTTGGAGAATTTCTACCTGTAAATGTAGAGATCTCGCTAGCCCCGCAGGCAATTGCAATGGGTTTAGCCCTGGGAATTAGTATGTCTGTTCTTTTTGCTCTTTACCCGTTAATGAGCACACTCTACGTTTCTCCATTGCAGGCGCTAAGAGCAGAGGCAAAAGGCAGATCGCGATCTGGGAAAGCAGGGACCCTGGTTCTTGGAGGGATCTTTCTTTTTATCCTGCTATTTTCCTACTGGATATTAAAGGACTGGAGCTATTCCTTTTCGTTTGTGGCCGGCATTATTATCACCTTTTCTATCCTGGCTGGAGTGGCTCACTTGTTCATGAAGGCCATCAAAAAATTCTTCCCTACCTCCTGGGGCTTCGTGGCAAGGCAAAGCCTGCTTAACCTCTTCCGGCCTCAAAATCAAACTTTGATCCTGGTCCTGGCTATTGGCGTTGGCACTTTTCTCATAAGCACCCTTTATTTTACCAAAGATATGCTGTTGGCCCAGGCTTCTATAGAATCCCAGGCCAACAGCCCCAATATGATCCTTCTGGACGTACAGAGTCCGCAACAGGAAGAAGTAAGCCGGGCGATCAAAAATAATAACCTGGAAGTACTTGAGAATATTCCTATTGTCACCATGAATGTGCAGCGTATAAAAGGCAAAAGTGTAGATGAAATTAGAAAAGATACCACATCCAGGATAAATGGATGGATTCTTCACCATGAATTCCGCACTACTTACCGCGATAGTTTAATTAATTCTGAAACCCTGCAAAGCGGGACCTGGACTCCTACTGCCAGTGGTATGAATACTATCCCCATCTCGGTTAGCAATAATTTTGCTGAAGATGCCGGTGTTTCTGTAGGAGATGAGGTAAGCTTTAATGTTCAGGGAGTTTTACTAAATACTGTAATTGGAAGCATAAGGATGGTAGACTGGAGCCGAATGCAGCTAAATTTTTCGATAGTATTTCCAACAGGAGTGCTTGAAGATGCCCCACAGTTTCGCGTTTTTACTACCAAAGTCCCCAATGAGCGATCTTCCGCAGCATTACAAAAAGACCTGGTACAAAAATTTCCTAATATTTCTATTATCGACCTCAGGCAGGTGCTTACGGTAATAGAAGGTATCCTTGGCAAAATTTCCTGGCTTATCAATTTTATGGCTTTTTTCAGCATCTTTACGGGGATTATCGTGTTATTGGGCGCAGTGAGGACCAGTAAATATCAGCGGATTAAAGAAAGTGTGCTTCTAAGGACACTGGGGGCACGCAGCAAACAGATTTTTAAAATCCTGGCATTGGAATATTTTTACCTGGGGCTTCTAGGAGCTTTATCAGGAATCCTTTTATCCTTGCTAAGCAGCCAGATCCTGGCATGGCAGGTATTTGAATCTTCCTTTATTCCATCTGCCGCTCCTTTCCTGCTCTTATTGCCGGGAATTATAATTTTAGTCCTGGTTATTGGCTTAAGCAACAGCGTTAGTGTAATTAAAAGCCCACCGCTTGTTATTCTGCGTAAAGAAGTACGCTAATTATTTATTTTGTCCGGTTACATCATCCCAGGTAAAACTTTCGCTTTTTAGCAGTGCTAAAAGAATATTCCTTCGTTTGTCCAGTGACTCCTCCTCCACTCCCGTGGTCTGGTAAGGAAATGGATAAGATTTTACCGTTTTTTCTTCAGAAGAAGATACATGAAGATAGTTCTCATTAATATGTTTTAAAAACCTGGTAATGGCAATCCTCAAAGGTTGAAGCTCTCTTCTTAAATCTCCCGCTTCGGGAGAACTTAATAATATATTTAAAGCCTCATCCAACCTGGTAAGATTTATACTTAGGCAAACTTCAGAATCTTTATGGCTGTAAAAATGCAAAACAGGGTATGCCTGGTGATTCACCGCATGCCGATCTATTTTTTCCTGAAGGGTAAGAAATTGCTGGTAACTATAAGCCGTGTTCATTTTCAGGATCTTTTCAGCAATATCCTGAGGGTCCTTTCCTAAGTTTTGAACGCTTAAGGCTAAAGACCTTTTATTGATGAGAGCTGAGGATACTGACAGCAGGTAAGTCATGGAACTTGTAAAGAAAATAAAACCGAAAAAGGAAAAGCAACTGGTGAAAATTTCAAAAAGTACGGTTACTGGTTTAAAATTCCCCATTCCCAGGGTGGAAATGGTGTATCCGGTAAAATAAAGCCGCTCCCAGTCTGTCGCAACCACTCCTTTACTATCTACTATTCCCGAGGGGTTAGAAGAATACAACAGGAACAATCCCAGCCATACCATTAATACCCAAACTACCAACACTACCAGATTTACCGCGAGGCCGCTAAAGTTATAGACCTTTCTGCCAAATATCCCGGCAATTAATCGTGAGATTTTATAAGTAAATTTAGAAACCGGTTTGGTAATAAGCCCGGCACCACTTCCGGAAAGGGTGGTGAAGAAAAAATCATAAACAACAAGAATCAATAGTACAGCGCCAATAATCAGGTATAATTCTTCGTTCATTCCTTATTTTTAAATTTTCTGTTATTTAAAATTAAATGAAGAAAAGGAAAAAATCGAAACTTTAACGGCTTTTAAGATATAGGAAGGCCGCTTTAATAGAGCATTTCTAAAGGATATTATACCTTTGTTCCTTCCATTTTGCAGCTAGATGAAAAAAAGATACTGGATTCTCCTCATTTTTCTAATTTGTATAACCATCACCTACTTTGTAGGACCTTCTTCACCAAATCCGTTATATGGAAATACATTACCTCAACTCCCCAATAATTTTGAAGAACTTCAGGAAAATATAGCCCGAAAAGAAGATAGTATGCCGGTGCGGAGAGATAATGAAGCACGCATTATTTTCCAACAGGAGCCACCGCAGATTACAGAATACAGCATTGTTTACCTCCATGGCTTCTCCGGAAGTTACCGGGATGGATACCCGGTTAACATGCAATTGGCAGATAGCCTTGGCGCAAACTTGTACCTGGCCAGATGGGCGGGCCATGGGCTTAAACCTCCTGCCGCTATGAAAACTTTTTCTGCGGAAGCAGCCTGGAATTCTGCCCGGGAAGCACTGGCCATAGGAAAGAAAATAGGGAAAAAGGTGATTATCCTGAGTACTTCCACCGGAGGCACCTTAGCTATTAAACTTGCTGCCGAGTTTCCCGAAAGTGTTTTTGCAATTATAAACATGTCTCCAAATTTAAAAGATGATCAAATGGGAGCTTTTATGCTCAACACCCGCTGGGGGTATGAAATTGCCAATCTCGTAACCATGGGAGAGAAGAAAATTGAATATGAAGAGCCACAGGCAGCACAATATTTTGATACTATTTATCCCGCTGAAGCCCTTGTAAATTTGCAAGTGCTGGTGGGCTCTACCATGGTGCCGGAAACCTTCAGGAAAGTTACCTGCCCCGTCTTAACACTCTATTATCATGAAAATTTCTGGAAGGAAGATGAACATGTAGAAATTGAAATATATTCTGAAGTGCATAAGAAGTTTTCCACCCCAGACAGCCTGGTGAAGCTACAGCCTTTAGCAACCCCGGGAACACATTTCTTAGGAAGTGCAATCAGGTCTAACGATACACAGGTGGTGCTAAGGGAAATTCTTGATTTTCTGCAGAACAAACTGGAAATACCATTGAGAAAAAAGAAATGATCATAATACAGGTTAGAGAAAAACGCTACTGCTGCTGAAGCTTAACCTTTATCTTTCTGTTATTTACTGATAATATTATTAACTTTCCCAAACAGGACTTAGGGTCTCAAAAAGAATTTTATGAAAAAGAATTACATTTTAAGCGTATTGCTGCTACTTTCTGCCATTCCATTGTGGGCTTTTCAGGATATGGATAATGTAAAAATAAAGGTGATTCCCATGAGTGAAAACATCTATATGCTTACTGGCCGCGGTGGGAATATTGGCGTTCTTACGGGTAATGATGGTGTTTTTATGATCGATGACCAGTTTGCTGAACTTTCTCCGAAAATAAAAGCGGTTTTAGATTCTTTATCGGGTCAACCGGTAAAGTTTCTGCTAAATACCCATTTCCATGGAGACCATACCGGCGGAAACGCCAATTTTAAAGAAAGCGGTGCAGTACTGCTCGCCCAGGAAAATGTGCGCCAGAGATTGAAAGAAAATAATGAGCATCCTGCTGAAGATAAACTGCCGGTAATTACTTTTAATGAAGAAATAAGCCTGCATCTTAACGGGAATGACGTTATGGCCCTGCATGTGCATAATGCCCATACAGATGGCGATGCTATTATATACCTGCCTCAGGGAAATGTGCTGCACACCGGGGATACTTTTTTTAATGGAGCTTTCCCTTACATAGATCTGGATAGCGGCGGCAGTGTGGCAGGAGATATTGAAGCAGCACAGCAGGGCTTGGCTATTATTAATAAAAACACTAGAATTATTCCGGGTCACGGGGCGCCTGCCGGTTATGAAGATTACCGGCAGTACCTGGAAATGCTTAAAGGGATTCGTGAAAATGTTCTTAGCGCGATCTCAAATGGTGCTTCCCGCGAACAAATAATAGAAGATGAAAGCCTCACCAGTTCTTATTATACCGATGCTGAAGTAAAAGATAGTTTTATTAGCGGGCCTAAAATAAGGGCTACTTTTTACGACAGCCTGCAGGCAGAAAATAATCAATAATTTTTACTGAAACGGCCTGTTTTAGAAGAAAACTGTAAAAGTAATTGGCTTCTATCAAACCGGTATTAAGCCAGAAATGAAATTTCTTTGCCTTATCATGGGAAAAGACGTGGAAAGCCAAAGCTTGGGCTAATGTATTTTTGAGATGATCCTGAATTTTGTTAAAAGAGCAGCAGCAGCTTTAACAGCTTGTTTAGGCGAAACAAGGAAATCTTGCGTAATTTTATATTGAAGTTTATACAATATGGCCAAAAAGAAATTAAACCAACTGGAGGCAACCGCAATTTGCGGTAATGATATTAGCTCTTCCTGCCTCTATGTTTCAGCACTTTCAATTTTTTACGCCGGGCAATATGCCTGGATTTCACTTTTAATGGTTGCGGGCGTCCTGTTCCTTTTTCGTAGAATATATGGAGAAGTTGTAGGCGCATTGCCTTTAAACGGAGGCGCGTATAACGCATTGCTCAATACTACTAAAAAATCCACAGCGGCTCTGGCGGCAGCTCTTACGGTATTATCTTATATGGCCACAGCAGTAATATCTGCCACAGAAGCCATACATTATGCCCATAGTATCTGGCATGTTATCCCTATTCTTCCGGTAACCATAGGGCTATTGCTCGTATTTATGGGATTGGTAATTTTAGGAATTGGGGAATCTTCTAAAGTGGCTATTGCCATTTTTCTGTTCCACCTTTGTTCTCTCACGTTGCTTTCGGGTTTCTGTATTTATTTTTTCTTTACGCACGGCTTCGATGTTTTACTGCGGAATTTTGAAATGCCCGTAGAAGGCAGCGTGACCATGGCACTTATCTTTGGTTTTTCCGCAGCAATGCTGGGGATTAGCGGTTTTGAGAGTTCAGCAAATTATGTTGAAGAGCAAAAAGAAGGAGTGTTTCCAAAAACGCTGCGCAATATGTGGATTGTAGTAAGCATCTTCAATCCGTTGCTGGCATTTCTCGCTTTGGCAATTTTGCCCATTGATGTCGCGGGAGAACACCAGGAAGCTTTGCTTTCTTTTTTAGGGGGGATTTCCGGTGGAAGCTGGCTCTCTTTCCTGGTTAGCCTGGATGCGGCATTAGTGTTAAGCGGTGCAGTACTCACCAGCTATGTGGGGGTTGGCGGCCTGATGGAAAGGATGGCGCTGGACAGAATTTTGCCACGTTTACTAATGAAGAAAAATGCTAAAGGCAGTTCTTACATTATTTACCTGCTCTTTTTTGTACTGGCCGTTTCCATTCTACTGGTTACCAGTGGTAACCTTGCTAAGCTTGCCGGCGTTTATACCATCGCCTTCCTGTCCGTAATGGCCCTGTTTGGGGTGGGAAATATTCTGCTTAAACTTAACCGGGGAAGACTACCACGGCCAGAGAAGGCCTCATGGATTGCCTTATTTATTGCCATTGCAGCGGTGATAACCGCTATAGTGGGAAATATCATCCTTAATCCCCCCTACCTGCTCATTTTTATAGAATATCTAATTCCCACCCTGTTAGTCATTTATTTTATGCTCTACAGGCACTATATCCTGCGAGGTTTTCTTATCGCAATTCGCAGGTTACTTCCCAAAGGCAGTCACGTTTTTAAAAGTTTAAACCGAAGTACCAAATACAAACTGGCTGAAATAAGCGGGAAAGAATTCGTCTTTTTCACCGGTGGGGACAATGTGGAAACTCTCAATAAGGTGATGCTTTATATTAAAAAGAATGAACCTACCCGAAAATTAAAAATTGTAATGGTGGTAAAAGAGGGAGACAAAATACCTGAAAATCTGGAAAAAGACCTGGAGGTCCTGGATCGCGCTTATCCTGAAATTCACATTGAATTTATAGTTGAAGAAGGTGAATTTGGGCCGGAAAAAATTGAAGAATTATCTAAACGCTGGAATATCCCCACCAATTTCATGTTTATAGGGTCGCCGGGAGATCATTTCCCTTACCGCGTCCAGGAACTTGGGGAAGTGCGGCTTATAATTTAATCTTCCGCGGAAGCATTAAAATATATACCGGTTACAGCAGGTATCATGCTATCTTGTTTATTGCTTAAACCCTACCAATTGAGGCATGCTTGATGGCATAATAGCATATTTAAATTCCCCTTTTCTCCAACTTATTAAAGAATGAATAAAAAATAATATAATAATTAATATGATGAAGAAGAAAATTGGATGGATTGGCCTGGGAAAAATGGGCAAACCAATGTCAGAAAAACTTTTAAAAGCCGGGCATAAGCTAAGCGTGTATAACCGAACCGCCAAAAAGGAAGCACCATTAGAAAAAGACGGCGCATCTACAGCATCCAATCCCAGGCAACTGGTGGAAGAATGCGATATCGTATTTTTGATGGTTTCTGACGATGATGCCGTACGGGAAATTTTTACTTCAGAAGAAGGAATTTTAGCAGGCGAGGTTCAAGGAAAGATCATCGTAAACATGAGCACCGTTTCTCCTGAAGTAAGCAAAGAAATGGCTTCTGGGCTTGAGGAAAAGAAAGCAAAATACGTGGATGCCCCGGTTTCAGGTAGTGTAAAACAGGCTGAAGAAGCCAGCCTCGTAATTATCGCGGGAGGTAAAAAAGAAGTTATTGATGAGGTTAAACCCCTTTTGGAGCAAATAGGAAAGGCCGTTATTTATATTGGAGATACGGGCCATGGGAATGCCGCCAAACTTGCTGTAAATACCTTTTTAGGTATCGTTACTCAGGGCCTTGCCGAGGTTGCCCAATTCTCTGAACAAATGGGAGTGGAAAAAAGTGCCCTTTTCGAGATTATAAATAACAGCGCCCTGGGCAGTTCTTTTGTTAAGCTAAAAGGAAATTCTATTTTAAATAAAGATTATGATGCCGCTTTTACCCTTACCCATCTTACTAAAGACCTACGGCTTGCCAAAGAAAGCGGGCTGGATTTCCCTCTAGGAAATACCGCTTATGAAACTTTTAAAAATGCCGAAGCAGATTTAGGCGATGAAGATGTGATTGCCATTATCAAGAAATTGAAGAAATAGCAGAACTGATTCCCGATAGAAAAAATGCCAGCTTTCTATAACAGATAAAAAGCTGGCATTTTTGTGATCGATAAAAAACTTCTTTATTTTTTCTTTTTCAGGGAATAAAGGTCTTTTCTGCGATCTTTCATATTCCTTACACTTCCAAAATTGTGCAATTCTTTCAGCAAATCCAAATCTACATCTACCAGTAAAGTGCTTTCGGTATTCGGGGTGGCTTCCGCTTTAATTCCGTTAACCGGAAAGGCGAAATCTGAAGGGGTGAGCACCGCACTTTGGGCATACTGGATATCCATATTATTCACTTTGGGAAGATTCCCCACAGAGCCTGCTATGGCTACGTAGCACTCATTTTCCACAGCACGGGACTGGGCACAAATTTTAACACGGGAATAACCATTTTGGGTATCGGTCATAAAAGGAACAAAAAGAATATTCATGCCTTCCTCTGCCAGGATCCGGGAAACTTCAGGAAATTCCACATCATAGCAAATTAAAACCCCAATTTTACCACAATCGGTATCAAAGGTTTCCAGTTTATTACCGCCTTTCATACCCCAAGCCGATTCTTCTGCGGGAGTGATATGGAGTTTTTCATAACGCTCGTAGCTGCCATCCCTTCTGCATAAAAAACCTACATTGTACATGTGCTCCCCTATTACCTGCGGCATGCTCCCGGTGATAATATTGATGTTATAATTTATGGCAAATTCCCTGAAAGTTTCCAGCAAACGCTCTGTATACCCTGATAGGCCACGAATAGCCTCCGGTTCAGAAAGATCGTTGAACTGCGCCATTAACGGGGCATTAAACAATTCAGGAAAAAGAATAAAATCACTCTGGTAATTACTCACGGCATCTACAAAAAATTCAATTTGGGAGACCAGGGCATCATAATCTTTGAACAACCGCATCTGCCACTGCACCAACCCCAGCCTTACTACAGTTTTGGTAGTATTTACAAGGTTTTGCGGCTTGGTATAGTAAATATTATTCCACTCCATTAAAGTGGCATACTCCTTACTTTCATGATCTCCAGGCAAATAGCCTTTAATCACTTTTTTTACATGAAAATCATTCGAAAGCTGAAAAGAAAGAACAGGATCATGAATTTCCTGTAATTTCACCTTATCTATATATTTTTTAGGAGTTAATTCGCTGGCATATTTGGAATAATTAGGGATACGTCCTCCAAATACAATGGCCTTTAAATTAAGGTGCTCGCACAATTCTTTCCTTGCCTCATAAAGCCTTCTTCCCAGGCGCATTCCACGAAATTCGGGATGTATAAAAACATCTATTCCGTACAGGACATTTCCATTTTTGGTATGAGTAGAGAAATTTTCGCCGCCAAGAATTTCTTCATAGCTGTGATTATCATCAAACTTATTATAATCTACAATTATAGAAAGGGCGCAACCGGCAATTTTGTTATCTATAACAATACATAACTGCCCTTCAGGAAATTTGTTGATCAAGGTTTTGATCTCTCCCTTAGACCAGTATTCATCAGGCATCGCATGATAACTCTTTATCATGGATATCTTTAATTCTTCATAATCTTTAACACGCAGGTTTCTTAACTCTATTTTTGCTGATTCTATCACTTTTCTTTTTCGTTTATTAATTGCAAAGATACTGCCTAAAAGAGTGATTGCGAAATAAAAAGCATTTATGAAAAAACTGCCGCAGAAATTTTATACCTGGTAGAAATTGTTCTTTATCGCGAAAAGAACCAGTCCTGTCCTGCTCTTCACATCCAGTTTCCCAAAAAGGCTTTCCCGGTAACCATCAATGGTCTTTGGGCTTAATTGCATTTTATCAGCAACTTCTTTATAAGTCATTTCAGTACAGGCTAAAGAAAGAAATTCCTTTTCACGCCTGGTAATATCAAAATCATTTTCTTTTGGGTCGTTTAAAACCAGTTCAGAAATCTCTTTGCTGTAATAATAGCCGGTATTCATTACTGAACTCAGGGCATGCAGAAATTCATCAGGATCAATATCTTTCAACAAATACCCCCGACAGCCCATCTTGAGCATGGTAATAATTGTTTTTTCATCATGCTCCATACTTAAGGCAAGTACTTTTTGATCGGGAAAATTTTCCTTTAACCACTTCATGGTTTCCACCCCATTCTTTACGGGCATTATTATATCCAGAAGAATAAGATCCGGCTGAAGATTTCCCGCCTCAAGATAATTAATTAGTTCCTCTCCGTTTTTAAGCACTTTAAGCACTTCAAAATTTTGATAAGACCTGATTAGCCCATGTAGCGATTGCGCAAAAAGGGTGTGATCATCAACGATTATGATCTTTTGCTTCATATTGTGATTGGTTAGCTGGATATTGTAAAGATAAAGAAGTTCCACTTTCCTGCAGGGAATTCAGGTTAAACGCTGCCCCTATTAACGCTGCCCTGCTTTTCATATTCAGCAGGCCGGAACTTTTTTTAATTTCTTCTGGATTAAATCCCACTCCGTTATCTTCTATTTCAATAAGGAGATTTTCTGCGGAATATCTGAAGTTTACCATCAGTTTTGTTGCATTCGCATGCTTAATGACATTTGTAAAAAATTCCTGAAGGATTCTAAACAATACAATTTCATCATTTTCCCTGATCTCAAATTCTTCTCCTGAAACCTTGAAGAGCGTCTTTAAGATATTAAGGCGCTGAAAACGCTGTAACTCATTTCTCACCGACTCTTTAAGCCCGGCATAACCAACCACTTCATTATTCAAAGATTTTGAAAGGGCACGCACCTCCTGCAGAGAGGTGCTCACTATTTCCTTTATCTCCAGCAAATTTTCATTCTCAGGATTTTCCCTGCTTTTTGCCATGATATTCAGCTGCAGATTAGCAACTGACAGTAACTGGCCAATATTATCGTGCAATTCCCGGCTTACGTTCATTAAAGTCTGCTCCTGGATTTCTATTCGGGATTTAGTAATTTCTTCTTCGTAGCGCTTTTCAGTTTCAAACTTTTCCTGTAAAAGTTTATTTTTCCGCTTTTGATAAGTAATGAAGAAAATCACCGTAAAAGCCGCCAGAAACAAGATTACCAGGATAAAATAAATTATAAGCAGTATTTGTTCTTTTTCAAGCATTAAGGCAGGTTGTTGCCAAAAATACAAACAAATGTTTATCCCGCCTAATAGGGCAGTTTAGAATCTCATGCTTTTCACTACTTTTTCATTTTTCTTCCGGGAACTAAAAAGAAATCCGAAGCCAAATAACGAATACATGAAAATATTGGAATAACTAAGGACGGAGGCATATACTTCTATAAAATATAAATTGCCCTCATTAAAATAGGCATTGTAAATATTGAGCGGCATATAAGCCAGATGCCAGACCAATGCCCCCAGTGAAATGTAAAAAACGGCATTTTTTGAGAAGTAAAGTATTTTGTCACTGGTTAGCATATCATAAAAATACGCGCCTATACATATTAGTAGCAAAAATGTTCCTACAAAGGAGTTTATCACTATATAATCCGTAAAGAAAACTTCAGAAGCAAAACATTGATAAATGCCAAATATCACGTATAAAACCAGAGAGACTTTAAGTATTTTTTTTGTTGTCGGATTTTTTAACTGAAAGATAAAAAGTTGACAATAAGCTAAAAAAGAAATAATTTTTAAAATATTGAACAACCAGGTATTACGGGCAAAAACAGAATCTTTTAAAGAAGGCAAAGTTTCGTAATTATCAAGATAGGCCCAAATCGCATAGGTGCCAGATAAATCTACAATAAAAACCAGCCACAGGTAATAGACAAACCACCGCAGTTCCCTGGATGTGCAGGAATTTTTTATAAGGTAATAACTGCCGCAGGCAGCAGCTATTATTTCACACAAAAAGGTATAATAGAAATTGTGGGCAATAATATAATCAAGTAAATCTTTCATCCGCCGTAGGGTTCTGGCGGCCATTTGCCGGTTACTTCGTTACACGGCTCTATATCTTCATTTTCTTCGTAACCGCCGTCTTGGGTTTCAATTTCTTTTGTGGCAGAAAAGAACAAGGTTGTTAAACCCGGTTTTTTTTCAGTTTTCGCATAAGCTCCCAACCAGATACTAATTCCGGGATTTTGTATACCCTGTTCAGCAGATTTTTGCCTTACATAATCAAGATACTCCTGTAGTTCATCAAGATTAAATTGAAACTCGCAGGTATCTTTATGTTTTTCTCCGTTGGTAATTACTTCGCTTCTTGTTTTCCTCCATCTTTCCTGAAGCTCCTTAGCTGCTTGCACGCTAATCCTTTGTAATGGTTTTGCCACCTACCGTTTTTATTTTAATAATGCTTAAAATTTTGTTAACGTAAAACTAGCTTTTTCTTTAAAAACATCAAACCTAAATATCAAATAAGGGGATTTTTCCCCTTGTAGGGAGAATATTCCCAAAGTACTTTTACATAGTCATTTTAGTTAGCTAAAGTGTTTTGGGGAAAAAAGGTGTCGCAGAAGCACGAAATAATGTTGAGTAGGGTCTTTATTATTTCTATTGCTGAAGCGGCACTTTTTATTTATCTGTCTTCTTTATAATGTAATATTTTAAAGCTGAACCTTTCCCCCATCACCTTCTGAGCAATAGTATTCATCCCATTTTCGCTTAGCTGAAGTATTCGCGGATATCCCCCGGTGGTTTGAGCGTCTTTCATAAGAACAATCATTTTTCCTGAAGGGGTAAGCTGGACTGTTCCCGGCAGTACCGGGCCGGTAATAATAGCATCCAGTTCGTTTACCAGCGGTTCCAGCAGCTGTATGGCCATACGGTTATTGTCCTTACTAATGCCATATTCGGTTTTTTCTAAAAGCAATTTCTGCGCATCAGTTAAGGCATCATACTCCGGTCCCGGGTAAACTTCAATATGGTTTGCAGTAATATATCCTGAAAAGGGCTTTACCCCGGCAAAGGTTTCTGCCTTTTCTGTATCATTAACCTCAAATTTCAGCCTCATTCCTTTTTCAAGTTTACTGAAACTGCTTATCCCGTTATACCAGCTCCTGCTTTCAAATATTTTTTCAGTTTTAAACCCTCCCTGTACAGCTAAATAAGCACGGCAGCCCGATTTTCTTCTTCCAAAAGATAAGGTCTCCCCACTATTGATTTTTACTACTGTGTTTTGCGCTACAGTTTTCCCACCTACAACTGGCGATAAGTCTGCACCCGAAATGGCAATTTTGGCAGCCTGAGTAAATTTTAGCTTGGGGCCCATCTGGGTAATTTCAAGAACAGCATCTTTAGCTTTATTTCTTAAGACGAGGTTTGCTGTTTTAGCGGCATAAATATCCATTGCTCCCCCTTGCGGAATTCCATATTTCTGAAATCCTGCTCTTCCAAGGTCCTGGATTGAGGAATATAACCCCGGCTGTAAAACTTCAATTTCACCCATCATATTTTTCCGATTTTAATTTGAAATTTCCATTACTTATATCTTCGGAAATCTGCTCAAATTCCTCTTCAGAAACAGGATAAAATTTCACTTTATCCCCGGCAGAAATTTCACACGGCGGAAGCTTGTTTTTATCAAAGAATGGCACCGGGCAATTACCAATAATCTGCCAGCCGCCTGGGCTGGATTGCGGATAGATTCCCGTTTGTTTTTCACCTATGCCAACCGCACCTTTTTCTATGGCCAGTCTCGGTTCATTTTTCCGCGGAATATAGAGTTCTTCAGGTAGGCCGCCAAGGTACAAAAAGCCGGGTAAAAAACCGATGAAGTAGACCGTAAAAATGGTATTGGAATGCAACCGAATGATCTCCTGTGTTTCCATCTTTTTCTCTTCGGAAATCAATTGGAGATCCAGGCCAAATTTTTTACTGTAACATACGGGTAGTTGATAAAGCCTGGCCTTAGAATATCTGGAAACTGCATCCTCCTGAAACAGGGTTTTAATTGTTAATATTTCACCATAGAGGTCTTCTATAGATGAAATGTACTTAATTAATAACGAGTTATATGTGTTAATTACTTCAAGTTTTACTTCATGATAAAGAAGCGAGATTTTATCTTTATAAAAAAGTACTTTCTCCAGCACTTCCTGGCTTATTTCCGGCTCAAATTCTACCAGAACTGCCCGCTCTCCCATTGGGGAAATTTTAGGAAATTTACCGTTCATAACTTTGCGATTTTAATATTATTTTCCTGCAATTTTAGATCTAAAAACTTAAGGATTTCAACTGAATTTTTAGTGTCGCTATGAAGACAAAAAGTGTCGGCTTTTATATAGATTTCCTCATCATTTATGGCCTTTATTTTTCCTTCAGAATACATGCTAAAAATATGCCTGAAAACCGCTTCCTTTTCATGCAAAACAGCTTCAGGATTTGCACGTGAAACAAGTTGCAGATCCTGCGTATAATTTCTGTCTGCGAAAGCTTCAAAAACCACTTTAAATTTCCCTTTTGCAAGCCGGGATATCACAGATCCAAATGGTGCGTAAAGCGAAAAATCACCTTCAATATCGCTTAGAGAATCCAGGACCAGCTGAGCAATTTTTTCCTCTTTTGCCGCATCGTTATAAAGCGAGCCATGAGGTTTTACATGCGTTAGCTTTACCCCTCTTTCTCCGGCTATTTTTTGCAGCAGTTTCACCTGGCTCTTGATGGACGCTTTAAGATCTTCAGCAGATATCTCCAGGGATTTGCGTCCAAAATTTTCTCTATCGGGATAAGAAGGATGTGCCCCTACTTCTACATTATTGGCAATGGCAAGCGCTATGGTTCTTCTAATGCTCTCCTCGTCCCCAGCATGCCCACCACAGGCAATGTTACAGGCAGAGAGGAAAGGCATTAGTTGGGCATCAAAGGCTGCACCTTCTCCAAGGTCGCAGTTAATATGGATTTTCTTCATTTTCTAAAAATTTGAGATCACCACATAAATCGATTTTAAGCCCAGGAAGAATGCAATGCCAATAATAATTACTGCAATACTGTTTTGCAGCCTATTATTGCGATACCTCCCAAGCACCGATTTTTGGTTTACCACCCAAAATAAGAAAATTGCAATGACAGGCAGTAATATTCCGTTGGCAATTTGCGCGAAACGGATAATCTGGATAGGCTTTAGACCTAAAGAAGAGAATAGCACACCCAGCAAAAGGACCAGCGCCCAGACTGCTTTAAACTTAAAGGAATTCATTCCGGCAGACCACCCAAGGCAGCCTTTAACCACGTAAGCTGCTGCAAGTGGCGCGGTGATGGAAGAAGTTATGCCCGCTGCCAGCAGTCCAATGGCCATAAAAAACGTTGCCGTTTTGCCAAATAAGGGTTCCAGGCCTGCCGCCATATCTGCTGCTGAAGAAACCTGATTAAGATTTGAAGATGCACCGCAAATGACTATAGCCATAGAAACCAGCCCACCAAGAATTATGGAAATAATGAGTTCTTTACGGGCAACAGGCAGATCACGTGCATTTTTCCATTTTTCACTCACCAGGGAGGCATGTAAAAAAAGATTATAAGGAACTACGGTAGTACCAATAAGAGCGATTACAGTTAATAATTCAGCAGAATTTGCGGAGGGAATAAGGCCATGCATGATTTTTGACAAATCTGGTTTGGTAATGGCCGCTGTAATGAGAAAAGAAAAGCTCATCAAAACTACTAAAGCGATAAAGATCCTTTCCAGAATTTTATAATTTCCAATAGCCAGCATCGTAAAAGCAGCCGCTCCAACAATAAGGCTCCAGAAGTTTAATTGTAATCCACCAACGGCAAAATTGCCGCTTCCAAAAAAAGCTTCCATTCCCAGTACTGCACCGGTAATATTTCCTGCCTCGTAAGCCGCATTTCCCACTGCTATGGCAGCGAAGATAAGCACCAGGGAAAGAAGCCTAAGCCCGGGATGTTTAATCTCGTCCCTTATACAGTCGCTTAAGCCTTTTTGAGAGATTAAACCCACTCTTGCCGCCATTTCCTGAAGTACAATACAGGAAATAACAGAGAGCAACAGGGCCCAGAGCAAACCATATTGAAAATTTACACCAGCCAGCGTACAAACAGTAACCGTACCCGGGCCTATAAAAGCCGCAGAGACTAATACACCCGGACCCAGCTGGTTTAAAAATTTTCTCACTCCCCCGCTTTGCTTTGTTTTAAAGCATAAATGGCAAAGCTGCCCAGCCAGTGACCTCCTTCGTAACTATCTTCCATAAGATTAGGGAAAGAATAGGCCACGTGCTCATTGGCAAGAGTTTCAAGATGTTTAAAATCATCAGGATATTTATTGGCCAGGTGATAAAACACCCATGCCCTGCTAAAGTTAAGGCCATCCAAATGCACGAGTTTTCCATCAGTACGATCGGAAACCTCACCTACTTCCATGGCAAAATCTTCACTTTTAAGCTCCGGCATAAAATCTTCTATCCAAAGATTAAAGGCATTCTTGGGCAGTACTTTTTGCATGATATCCACCTCTTCAAGGCAGGGAGAGAGAAAATCGAATCCTCCAGGCTCCCAGCTAACCGGGCAATTATCATCCTTTAAATAGAAATCTTTGGCGCGTTTGGAAATAAGTTCCATTAAACCCCTATTATCCACCGCTTCAGCATAATCATAGGCGAAACTTAATGCAAAGGCTGTATTCTCGTGTTCGCCAACACGAATAGGGTAATTTAATTTTGGGAGAAATTCTGTAAACCGGTTTACCACTAAATCTGTAAGTGGCTGAAGGTTTTGCGTTAACTCTTTTGCCAGAGGATCGTCCCAGGTTTTCAATTCTTCAGCTAATTTAAGAAGCCAAGCCCAGCCATAAGTTCGCTCATAGGAATCACTTTGCGGCCTTTTAAAATATTCCACTTCAGCATTAATATTTTCAGCAGAAAGGGATTTTTTAAGCGTCTCCCTTATTTGCTCTTTATTTTCGAGATCCGGAAACTGTTTCAAAAGGCTTACAAGGGACCAGTGCGCATGAACTGAGGAATGCCAGTCAAAACAACCATAAAAGGCAGGATGTAATTCTTTAGGTTCTCCAATAGCTTCGGCATTTTCGAGGGTTTGCCCCAGCTTATTGGGATACTCGGTGGCTATACAGTTTAAAGGAAGTTGGGCAAGTTTATTAGCTTCTTCCACAGTAAATTCAACTTTCTCCTCCCCTGTGATGGAAGATGGGATAATATTTTCATCAATTATACTGTCTGTTTCAGGTACTGAGGATTTTTCCATATCTGTAGATTGATCCCCTTTACATCCAATAATGGCCAGGGAAATAAGCAGTATCAGAATTCTTTTCATTGTTTAAGGTCTTGTTGCCCGTAAATATAACAGTTCTACTTTTAAGTTTTAAGAATTTGATGAATTCTTACCATTTACCCCAACCAGCCCTCACGGTCCAGGCTGCGATATTGAATGGCCTCGCTTATGTGTATATCTTTAATATCATCTGAAGCTTCCAAATCTGCTATTGTTCGTGAAACCTTTAAGATACGGTCGTAGGCCCTTGCTGAGAGATTAAGGCGTTCCATTGCGGTTTTGAGCAGTTGTTTGGAAGAATCTCCCAATCCACAAAATTCCCGTATATGCTTTACGTTCATCTGCGCATTATAGTGTACATTCTCAAAATCTTTAAAACGCTCTGTCTGTTTTTTTCTTGCATGGGTTACCCGTTCTCTGATCACCCTGCTGCTTTCCCCTTTTCTCTCTTCGGTTAACTTTTCAAAGGGTACGGGTGTAACTTCTATATGAATATCTATACGGTCCAGTAAGGGGCCACTAATCCTGCTCATGTACCGTTGCATTTCTGCGGGAGAGGAAGTAGCTGGCCCTCCGGGATCGTTAAAAAATCCGCTGGGGCTGGGATTCATACTGGCCACCAGCATAAAACTGGAAGGATAGGTAACGGTAAATTTAGCTCTTGAAATAGTGACTTCCCGATCTTCCAGGGGCTGCCGCATTACCTCCAGCACACTTCTTTTAAATTCCGGTAATTCGTCCAGAAAAAGAACCCCGTTATGAGAAAGGGAAATTTCTCCCGGCTGGGGATAAGCCCCACCTCCTACCAATGCAACATCTGAAATGGTATGGTGCGGACTCCTAAACGGCCTCTGGGACATTAAACCCACGTTTTCTTTAACCCGGCCAACGACACTATGTATTTTTGTGGTTTCCAGTGCTTCATGTAAAGTCATGGGCGGTAAAATACTGGGTAATCGCTTGGCCAGCATAGTTTTACCCGCGCCGGGAGGACCAATTAGTATAATATTATGTCCCCCGGCCGCAGCAATCTCCATACAACGCTTAATGGATTCCTGTCCTTTTACATCTGCAAAATCATGATCTGGATTATCCAGATTTTTATAGAATTCTTCCCTGGTATTAATAAGAGTAGGTTCTAACGGGGCACCTTCATTAAAAAATTGGATTACCTCAAGTAAATTTTTAACACCATAAACTTCAAGCCCCTTAACTATAGCGGCTTCTTTAGCATTTTGGACGGGCAGGATAAATCCTTTAAACCCTTCTTCTTTTGCTTTAATTGCAATAGGGAGTGCACCTCTTATAGGCTGAAGGCTACCATCAAGAGAAAGCTCCCCCATTATAATGTAATCTGCTATTTTTTCAGCTTTAATTTGCTCTGAAGCAGCAAGAATACCCAGAGCGAAGGTAAGATCGTAGGCAGAGCCTTCTTTGCGAAGATCTGCCGGAGCCATATTTACAATAATTTTCTTTCCAGGAAATTTAAAGGTGTTATTCTGTAAAGCAGCAGCAATCCTGAAACTGCTTTCTTTTACCGCATTGTCTGGTAAACCTACCAGATGATAACCTATTCCTGTGGCAACATTAACCTCAACGGTTATAGTTGTGGCCTCTACTCCAAAAACGGCACTACCGTAGACTTTTACCAGCATTTAATAAAATTGAATCTTTTAAAAGTAATAAAAAATTTATGTTGAAGGGAGATATTTTTTCTTCTCCTGAAAATAATTCAACAAAAAAGCCGGCTTCAACATGAAACCGGCTTCTATAATTCCTCAGATAATTTTTTAATCCTGAGTAGTTTTATTGAAAAAATTGGTCCTGTAATGTTCTATTAATCCATCGATGGGACGACGAACTATATTTCCTATTTCCAGTCCGTATGGTTGTAATACTGCCCTAATGATGTCTTCACTAAAATAGGCTATGCTCCCAATAAAGTGGATTGGTACACTTTGCGCCTGTTTGTAACAGAGTACGCGGGTTTGCACAAAATCATGTATACCTTCGTAAACCAGTTTATAAAAGTAACCGTTCCTTTCGTTTGTAAAGATGAATTCTGCAAAAGAAGCAAGATAAGTATTAGGATTTTCCCTTCTGTAAAGGTTCTTTTTAATGTCATCTGAATCCAGGTTAAATTTCTCTTCAAATTTTGCCACCAGTTCCGGAGGCATCCTTTTATAATAATAATCCCGGATAAGTCTTTTTCCGAAGTAATTCCCGCTGGCCTCGTCCATAAGAATATAGCCCAGCGAAGGTATGGTTTGGTGAATCTCCTTTCCATCAAAATAACTGCTATTGGAACCCGTTCCCAGGATACATACTACTCCCGGATTGGTTCCGGTAGCATAGACCGCGGCTACAGTATCTTCCCTTACCAGTACTTCATCTGCATTAGTGAAAAAATTCCCAATGATATCCTGAAGCAATTTACGTGGTGTTTCTGTTCCGCAACCCGCACCAAAAAAATGAACTTTTTCTATCTGGTCTTTGACAGACCGGAGTTCAGGATTTTCCTCTATACGTTGTTCCAGTACCATTTCTGGGAATACCGCAGGATTTAATCCCTTTGTACGGGTTTTAAACACCTGTTCTCCCTGATGATCCAAAAGAATCCAGTCACATTTGGTAGATCCCCCGTCGGTAATTAAAATCATAACTTTTTATTTGAGATAATAAGAGATAAAAAAAGCCTGAAAATCACGTTCCTGTACATAAATTACAGCTAAACGTATTTTCAGGCCTAGTGAGTAATTATAGTGAAGCAACGTGAGCAGCTAAATCAATCAATTTTGCGGAGTACCCATACTCATTATCATACCATGCAATTAATTTAAAGAAATTGTCATTAAGGGCAATACCGGCTTCAGCATCAAAATTACAGGTGTGTGGATTGGAAACATAATCCTGGGAAACCACAGCTTCTTCCGTATAGGAGATCACTCCTTTAAAGTCTCCTTCCGCAGCCTTTTTAAATGCTGCTTTAATATCATCATAAGAAACAGATTTTTCTGTTCTTACGGTAAGATCCACTACAGAAACATCTGTGGTAGGTACCCGGAAAGCCATACCTGTTAGTTTGCCTTTTAATTCTGGAATCACTTTTGTTACTGCTACCGCAGCACCGGTGGAGCTAGGAATAATATTAGCCATAGCACTTCTTCCTAACCTGTAGTTCTTTTTAGAAGGGGAATCTACAGTAAATTGTGTAGATGTACTGGCATGAACAGTGGTCATTAAGCCTTCAACAATACCAAATTCATCTTCCATAATTTTAGCTAAGGGTGCAAGACAGTTGGTGGTACAGGAAGCTCCTGAAATCACTTTATCTTCTGCTTTAACTTCCTTATGATTAACTCCCATTACAAACATTGGAGCATCTTTTGACGGAGCAGAGATCACTACTTTTTTCGCTCCCGCTTTAAGGTGCGCCTCAGCTTTATCTTTTAAGGTGAAGATACCGGTACATTCCAAAATAACTTCAGCTCCGGCTTCATCCCACTTCAAATCCTCAGGATTGCGCTCTGCAGTTACACGAATGGTTTTACCGTTTACCACAAGATTTCCATCTTTTACAGAAACATCTCCTTTAAATTTCCCATGCACCGAATCATGAGTTAACAAATAAGCTAAATGTTCCACTTCCAGCAAATCATTAATTGCCACAACTTCAACATCATTCTTTTCAGCCGCTATTCTAAATGCTATTCGCCCGATCCGGCCAAAACCGTTAATTCCAATTTTTGTACTCATTTTTCTATTTTTAAAATTTAAACCGAAGTGATGTCTGCCACCCTTCTTAATTCTTTATCTATTTTTGAATCTCCTTTTATAGCATCTTCCAGTGGAATTCTAACCACTTTTTGATGATGGAATCCTATCATAACTTTGGTGCGGCCATCCAGTAAGGCTTCTACCGCCCCAACTCCCAGCTTACTGGCAAGAACACGGTCAAAACAGCTTGGTGAGCCGCCTCTCTGAATATGGCCAAGTACCGAAACCCGTATATCATAATCTGCATCCTGCTCGTGAATAAAATCGGCCAGTTCAAAAATATTCTTGCCGCTTTTTTCTCCTTCAGCCACTACGATTATGCTAGATGTTTTTCCGGATTTCTTGCTTTTATGCAGCGATTCCAGTAACCTTTCTACCCCTGCGCTTTCTTCCGGAATCAATATTTCTTCAGCTCCCGCGCCAATCCCGCTATTTAAGGCAATATCTCCGGCATCGCGGCCCATGACCTCCACCAGAAATAGCCTATTATGAGAACTAGCGGTGTCCCTTATTTTATCTATGGCCTCCACTACTGTATTTAGTGCGGTATCATATCCCAGGGTATAATCCGTGCCATTAATATCATTATCTATGGTTGCTGGAATTCCTACAATAGGAAAACGAAATTCATCAAAAAAATGAACTCCTCCGGTAAAAGTTCCATCGCCCCCAATAACAATAAGGGCATCTACTCCTGCCTTTTCCAGCTGCTCCCGTGCTTTGGCACGGCCTTCTTTGGTTTTAAATTCTTCTGACCGGGTAGATTTGAGAAAGGTTCCTCCTTTATTTATTATATTTCTTACAGACCTGGCATTTAGCTCTTCCAGGTCTCCTTCTATAAGTCCCTGGTAGCCACGGTAAACTCCCTTACAATTTAGATTGTAATATGAGCAGGCCCTTACCACTGCCCGTATTGCTGCGTTCATTCCCGGAGCATCACCTCCTGAAGTTAATACTCCTATTGTGTTGATTTTCTTTGACATTAAGCCAAAGCTATTTTAATTATTCAATATAACCTAATTTAATAAAAAACTAAATCGTTTTCGGTTAATAACTAACAAATTTGAACAATTTTAACCATAGCTTTTTAAAGTTTTATGATTTTTAGTTCTGAATTATCAGGAATTCGCAGAAAAAGTTAATTCACCCACTCCTTCTATTATTTCAGAAAATTTAGATAAAACCAGCCTATCTCCGGAATTAAACGGCCGGAAAATCCATTACAAATCTTCTGTGAACTTCCGTAAGATCATTAAAGGTAAAGTGGGCTACTGAAAGTAACCCCCTATTCCCCACTCCAATACTCCACATGCCTGCGAGGTTTGCTGCCTTTATGCCTGCTAAGGAATCTTCAAAAACCATACAGGAAGAAGGTTTACAATTCAATTTTTTTGCTGCTAAAAGGAATATTTCCGGATCTGGTTTACCGTTTTTAACATCATTTCCATCCACTACCGCTTTAAACTTTGAGAATAAACCTAATTTCTTCAATATTATAGCACCACTCTTACTCGCAGATCCCAGCGCAAAGGGAATCTCTTCTTCTTCAAGCAACCCTAACAATTCCAAAACTCCTGGAAAAATCACAGATTGATCCATACTTTCAATATAAGTAAGGTAGTATTGGTTTTTGACTTTTATATACTCCCGGAAGTCTTCATCTGAAAGTTTTACATTGCCCCAGGATAGGATTTTATGGAAGCAATCTTCCCTGCTAATACCTTTTAATTCCTCATTTTGTTCTTCTGAAAAATCAATTCCAAGAGCATTGGCTGTTTTCCTCCATGCCAGGAATTGTAAGCCTGTGGTATCCACCAGTACTCCATCCAGATCAAAAATTACTCCTCTGCGATGCTCCATCATTAGGTACTTCCTTTATTCTCCTTAATATATTTAATATATTTCTGCAAAAATGTTCGATTGGCCGCCAAGTTATTAATTATAGATGATACTTGTAATTTTTTATGGATACCAGAAAAAAAGTTCCTATATTGGTTTTTTAAATTGAAATGTTCAGGAAATAAAGATATTGATCTACTTTTCTAAAAGATATTACCCTACCTCCAATGAAAATGGGGCAATGAATTTGAGGAGTTATCTCTTTTAATTTAACAACAGAATAAAGTTTTTATTTTGAATTTTCATAGGTGTTAATTCAAAGCAGGCTGATTGAAATTTCAATCAGCCTCTTTTTTATTTTCTGAAATTCTGCTACACTTCTTTAGTTTTTTCTACTTCCTTATTTATTTTAATTATTTGTCAACTTTTTGTTGTTAATAAATTTTTATTGTGCTGAAAATAAGCTTATTAACAACTTTTTCTTGATAACTTTAAAAAGAAATATTTGAGAACATATTAATTTCTTACCTACATTTACATTCGTCTTTTACCAGAATTACTAATCCCAAAAATCTAAAAATGTATGCCAGTACAAGCAAAATCAACGGCTCCTAAAACCTATTCCCAGGAAGAGGCATTTAAAGCTTCTGTAAAATACTTTAAAGGAGATGACCTTGCCGCCCGCGTCTGGGTCAATAAATATGCTCTTAAAGATTCTTTTGGCAATATTTATGAACTTACTCCCAACGATATGCACAGGCGAATCGCTAAAGAAATTGCGAGAATCGAGCAGCGTTATCCCAATCCTATGACCGAAGATGAAGTTTTTGAGCTCATTAAGGACTTTAAATACATTGTGCCTCAGGGGAGCCCAATGGCCGGTATTGGCAATCCTTACCAAATCGCCTCCCTGTCCAACTGTTTTGTAATTGGAAATGAAGGCGACTCAGACTCGTACGGAGGTATCATGAAGATAGATCAGGAACAGGTGCAATTGATGAAACGCCGTGGCGGGGTGGGCCACGACCTCTCCCATATTCGCCCCAAAGGTTCCCCGGTAAAAAATTCTGCTTTAACCTCTACGGGAATTGTCCCGTTTATGGAGCGCTATTCCAACTCTACCCGCGAAGTCGCCCAGGATGGACGAAGAGGAGCTTTAATGCTTTCCGTCTCCATTAATCATCCCGATGCTGAAGATTTTATTGATGCTAAAATGGAGCAGGGAAAAGTGACCGGTGCCAACGTATCGGTAAGGATTGATGACGAATTTATGAAAGCCGTCAAAAATAACAGCTCCTACACCCAGAAGTATCCAATTCACAGCGAAAATCCCGTAAATGTAAAAGATATTGAAGCTGAAAAGCTTTGGAAAAAGATTGTTCATAACGCATGGCAATCGGCTGAACCTGGAATTTTATTCTGGGATACAGTAATTAACGAATCGGTGCCGGATTGTTATGCAGATCTTGGGTACAAGACTGTTTCTACTAACCCATGTGGCGAGATTCCGCTTTGTCCTTACGATTCCTGCCGCCTGCTGGCCATTAATTTGTTCTCTTATGTAGAAGAACCTTTTACTGAAAATGCCTCTTTTAACTACGAGCTTTTCAGTAAACATATTGAAGCCGCCCAAAGAATTATGGATGACATTATTGACCTGGAGCTGGAAAAGATAGATGGTATCCTGGCTAAAATTGATGCCGATCCCGAGAACCTTGATATAAAAGGGGTGGAGAGAAATCTTTGGCTAAACATTAGGAATAAAGCTCAGGAAGGCCGCAGAACAGGAATAGGGATTACTGCAGAAGGCGATATGCTTGCTGGCCTTGGCCTTAAATACGGCAGTAAAGAAGGAGTTGATTTTTCTGTAGATATTCATAAAAAACTGGCGCTGGCGGCTTACCGGGCTTCTGTAGACACTGCCAAAGAACGAGGCGCTTTCAGCATTTTTGATTCCGACAGGGAAAAAGAAAATCCCTTTATACAGCGGCTTAAAGAGGCTGATGAAAAACTGTATTATGATATGCTGGAGTACGGGAGGCGGAATATTGCTCTTTTAACCATTGCTCCCACCGGAACTACCAGCCTAATGACGCAAACTTCTTCTGGTATTGAGCCGGTTTTTCTTCCGGTCTATAAGAGAAGAAGAAAAGTAAATCCTAATGATAAGGATGTACGCGTAGATTTTGTGGATGAAGTGGGAGATTCCTGGGAAGAATATGTGGTTTTCCATCATCGTTTTAAACAATGGATGAAGGCAAAAGGCCACGATACTACAAAAAATTATTCCCAGGAAGAGCTAGACAAACTGGTAAAAAACTCTCCTTATTATCAGGCAACTTCTAATGATGTAGACTGGCTAAGCAAAGTAAAAATGCAGGGTGCCGTTCAAAAATGGGTAGATCATTCAATAAGTGTCACTATAAATTTACCTAATGACGCTACTGAAGAGTTAGTGGGTCGCTTATATCTTCAAGCATGGCAGGCAGGATGTAAAGGAGTTACGGTGTACCGCGATGGATCCCGCTCCGGGGTGTTAATTTCTAATGAGGAAAAGAAAGAAGAAGAGCAGGAAGAAGGCACTTCCGTTTTTCCTACAAAACGGCCCCAGGTTTTAAAAGCCGACGTAGTGCGTTTCCAGAATAATAAGGATAAATGGATAGCTTTTATAGGGCTTATTGATGACCGCCCCTACGAAATCTTTACCGGTTTTGCGGATGATGAAGACGGAATCCTGATCCCTCGCTGGGTGAACGAAGGGCTTATTATCAAAAACAGGAACGAAGATGGTACGTCCAGGTATGATTTTCAGTATCAAAATAAAAGAGGATATAAAACCACTATTGAAGGGCTTTCGCATAAATTTAACCCGGAATTTTGGAACTACGCGAAATTGATTTCCAGTACGCTCAGGCACGGCATGTCTATAGAAAAAGTAGTAGACCTTATCGCCAGCCTTCAACTTGATACCGAGTCTATCAATACCTGGAAAAACGGGGTGGCAAGGGCTCTTAAACGCTATATTGCCGATGGTACTGTTGCCAGGAAAGAAAAATGTAATAATTGTAATTCCACCAGTTTAATTTATCAGGAAGGTTGCCTTACCTGTAAAGACTGTGGGTCTTCCAAATGCGGATAATTTTAATTTTAAGTGTTAATCAAAAAAAGAGGCTGCTTTGGAAGGGCAGCCTCTTTTTTGTTTAAGGAATTAGAATTTATTCATACTAATTATTAAATGCTTCCCTTAATTCTGAAGCTACCAAATTTTGAGCTTCCTCTGCCTGTGGTACCACAGCTGCCATTCCAAAGAATTCATGCGTTACCCCGGTAAAAAGTTCATAAGTTGTTTGCACACCTGCCCTCTGTAGTTCCTGCGCCAGTTGTCTACCTTCGCTCTGCAGCGGGTCAATCTCGGCACTTATCACTGTGGTTGATGGTAAACCGCTCAAATCTGCTTCCACAAGAGAAATTAACGGGTTATCACCTTCTGAAGGAGAATTAAGATATTTATCAAAGAACCACATCATTAAAGGCCTGTTTAACGGTACCGCATTTTGATACTCTAAATAAGAGGCTGTACTAAAATTATCATTTGCAATAGGATAAATAAGCGTCTGATGAACAGGAAGTTGCACTCCGTTGTTCCTGGCCATTAAACTCACCCCTGCAGCAAGGTTACCGCCTGCACTTTCACCTACCACTGCAACATTATCGCTATCTCCATTAAAGGATTCAGCATTATCCAAAGTCCACAAGTAAGCCTCGTAAGCATCATTATTGGCAGTTGGAAACTTATATTCCGGCGCCTGCCTGTATGCCACCGCCACCACTATAGCATCTGCCTTATTTGCCAGGGCACGGATAGAAGCATCATAAGTATCAATTCCTGCAATTACCCAGCCACCACCGTGAAAATAAACAATAACAGGATATGAATCCCTGCCGGAATCGGGTGTATAGATCCTGCCATGAATCTGTCCTCCTTCAACCGGAATAGAAACACCTGTGGTATCTACATTTGTATTTTGAGCAGGGATGTTATGTTCTTCCATAACATCCATTAATGCAGTTGCAAAACTTGGCTGCTGCCGGGCTTCTTCTGCTGTTAGCGTATAAAGAGGTGGCACATTGTAACTGAGCAATTGCTCAATAACAACCAACATAGGATCTGTTATGGTTGGTCCCCAATCTGGAGCGGGTCCTTCGGGCTCAAATTCCAGGCCCAGGCCGCTGCCTTCCTGCAGTAAGGCCGGAGTATCACCGGCTAAGCATTCTCCCTGCTGAAAATGATAATAATCGGTATTTTCTGCATCACTATATAATTCCATGACATCCTCATCACTAAATACTCCGCTCCTAATGATTTCTCCTTCGGTCTCTCCACTATTAAAGTCGATCAGAGAAATTTCCGCATAATATAAATCTTCACCCGCTGTATTGGGCAGGGTTATACATAATGGTTCAGCATAAACATCACCATAGTTATTTGTTCCCACCACGTTTATATAGGGGTTGTTTTCGTCAAATAATGGAGTTCCCATTGGAGCATCAGGATCTCCACTATAGGTCCACACATCTAATCGAAAATTAGCGGGATAGTGGCGACCATTTTCAGCACAATAATTACCGAAAACACAAAAGTTTATTACTTGTGTGCTCTCAATATCAAAAAACAGATATCCATATTGATTTACAAGGCGATTATCGTAACAAATAACTTCCACATTCACATATTTTTTAACGCCATTCCCAAGATTTATTGAAATTGGTAAAGGTTCATCTACATAATCCTGGAAGCTTACGGGGCCATATTCATCATTTTCCCGGGGTGCAATCCATAATACCTCATAATCTTCTGTTAATACCCCAAAATATTCGAGGGTGTAAATTCCTTCAGGTAACTCAAGCTCCATAGAATAATCTGTGAACCAGGCATCTTCCTCTTCATCATAAAGAACAGGAATTTCAATAAAATTGTCTTCATCACCATCTTCACCGGCTACCCAGTTGCCATCGGAATCCTGCAATGCTACCTGCACATATGCGGGTTCCCCATTAATACAATCCGGAACATCATCAAGATGATTTTTAAAAGTGCTTTGTTTATCCAACATTTGGTTTAAAGCGGTACTAAATGATAATCTGGCAAAGTTCTCACTGGTTTTTTCATTTCCATCTTCTTTACTACACGAAGAGAAAAGAAGAGCCACAAAGGCAAATGCCAGAAAATTGTAATTAATCTTTTTCATAAATATTTATTTAGGTGAAACATAGAATATTCGACCAAAGTGAAATGATTGAAAATGAAGGGGAGAAATGGCTTTAGGAATATTGCAGATAATTTATCCTGCAACACTGCATAAAGGAGGAGCCTAAATTTAACATAAGAAAAACGAATGGTCTATAGGGGAAATCACCTGTTTTTAGATAAAAACCAGAACATTGAAAAAAGATAGATTATTAACCTTCTATTGTTATTTCTACGGAGATATAATTGGGGTAAAAACAATGTTTAAGGCAGAAAATGTAAAAAAATGGATTGAAAATGAACTACCACTCGGCAGGAATTCGAATTATAGGGAGGGCAACTTTTAAAATTTCATCATAAGAATTATAAAGTATAGCCTACTGCAGGATTTAACATTATACATCACAAATCATCACCCCTTCTTTAAGCGCAGCGATTTTATCATTATATGTGGGCACAAATTCTTGCGCTATAAACCCATTAAAACCTGTTCCCAGAATGGCTTTAACAATGGCAGGATAATTTAATTCCTGGGAATCATTTATTTCGTGCCGGCCCGGCACCCCGCCGGTATGATAATGATTAATATATTGATGATTATCTGTAATGGTCCTTATCACATCTCCTTCCATAATCTGCATGTGATAAATATCATAAAGCAGCTTAAAATTGTCCATCCCCATCTTTTCGCAAAGTTCCGCCCCCCATTTGGTGTGGTCACATTGATAATCGGGATGGTTCACCTTACTGTTCAGCAGTTCCATCACCAGGTTTACATTTTTATCGCTGGCGTATTTTAACAAAGGAGTAAGGCCAACAGCACAATTTTCCAAACCTTCGGCTTTGCTCAGCTGCCTTTTATTTCCTGAAAAACATATCACGTTCTTAATCCCATGCTCCGAAGCTTTATCAATTAGAGGTTTATAAGCCGACTGTAATTTTTTATGATTATCGGGATTATTAAAGCCATGTTCAATATTGGCAAAATCATCTGTAGCCATGGAGCATTCCAGGCCATATTTTTCAACAGTATCCCATTCTGAAGGTTTTAAAAGATCGATTCCCTTTAAGCCCAGTTCTGCCGAATCCCTCGCAAACTGTTCCAAAGGAATATCATTATAACACCAGCGGCAGGCAGAATGATTTACATTCCCTTTTAATTTTTCTAAATTTTCACTTTCTGTATCCTGTGCAGAGGCAAAGGAAAAACCTCCAAGACTCAATGCTCCAGATCCAAGGGCGAGATTCTTAATTGCCTGTCTTCGGTTTAATTTATTTTTCATGGAATTCTTAATTATGATGCAAAAGGTGGTAAAGTTAGCTCTGCCTATGCAATTTCAAAGTTATAGCCGGATTTCAACAATTTTTGATAATTTTCGTGATCGAATTTGTATAAAAACGCACCTCTTTTAGAACCAGCTTTATCCTTCTCATCCAGCTTAATCAAAACATTTAGTGAAAGTAGTTTTTTCCGGAAATTACGGGAATCCAGTTCCCGCCGGTAAATTGCTTCATAAAGTTGCTGTAATTGCGGAATGGTGAATTTCTCAGGCAAAAGTTCAAATCCAATTGGCTGGTACCTGGCTTTTTGTTTTAAACGCTCCAAAGCATCTGCCACCATCTGGTTATGATCTAAAACCAAATCTGGCACTTCATTTATATCAAACCAGTGGGCACCATGCTTTTCAACCAGTTCCTCATCATAATCATTTATACGTATCAATGCATATTGGGCTATAGACAAACACCTGAAACCCGGATCCCTGTTGGCTTTACCATAAGCCTTCAGTTGTTCCATAAACACATTTTCCAGGCCGGTAATCTCTTTAAGCACCCTTTTTGCTGCTTCAGAAACATCTTCCTCTAATCTTATAAAACTTCCAATAAGGGACCACTCCCCTTTTAAAGGTTCCACTCTCCGTCGAAAAAGCAGCAATTTAATCCTGCCGCCTTCAAAACCAAAAATAATACAGTCTGCTGCCGCGTAGAATTTATCCTTAATCCTGTAAAGATCTGCTATAGTTTCTGTCATTTATTAAAATTAATCCTGATATCTTCTAAAGATATAGAAATATTTCAAAATTAGAATGAGCGTATTTTTTACATTTATTATATTTGAAATTAATAATCCATCCTGAAAAAAATTACATGACCCTTTCCAAAAAACTTAAAGATTTTCAGGCCGAAGTAAAAGTCTCTTCTCCCGGCCGGATTAACCTTATTGGCGAACATACAGATTATAATAATGGTTTTGTGATGCCCACTGCTATTGACAAAAAGATATTTTTTGATTTCAAAAAGAACGAATCTCCCGAAAACTGCAGGATTTATAGCAAAACATTTGATAGCTACTATGAATTCTCACTGAATGAAATTTCTAAACAGGAAGATTCCTGGAAAAATTATCTACTGGGCGTCATTGATGAAATTCAAAAACTGGATAAAAAACTGCAGGGTTTTGACTGTATTATTAAAAGCGAACTGCCCATTGGTGCGGGAATTAGTTCTTCTGCTGCACTTGAATGTGGTTTTGCTGCCGGTTTAAATAAGCTGTTTGATTTGAATTTGTCCAAACAGGAGATTGTGGAGCTTTCACAAAGGGCTGAAAATAATTTTGTGGGCTCGAACTGCGGGATTATGGACCAGTTTGCTTCTGTTATGAGCAAAAAGGAGCATATTATCCTGCTGGATTGTAAAACCCTGGAAACAGAATTTATTCCTGCCGACTTTAAAAATTGCAAACTATTACTGCTGAACACCAATGTTTCCCACAGCCTTGCCGATAGCGAGTACAACACCCGCCGGGCGGAATGTGAGGATGCCGTGGAGAAAATCCGGCAGAAATATGCTGAAGTTTCTTCCCTTAGGGAAGTAAGTTTTGAGATGCTGCAAGAGTTTAAAAAAGAGCTTTCTGAAAAAACTTATCAACGTTGCCTGTATGTTCTAAATGAAAATGAAAGAGTTCAAAAAGCTTCCGAAGCAATGAAAAAAGGGGAACTGAAAAAGTTTGGGGAGTTGATGTACCAATCTCACCGGGGCCTTCAGCATCATTATGAAGTAAGTTGCCCGGAACTTGATTTTATGGTGGATTTTTCTGAAGACAAAGATTTTATTTATGGCTCCCGTATGATGGGCGGCGGCTTTGGCGGCTGTACCATCAATTTAATTGAAGCAGATAAAATTGAGGATTATATTAAGGAAATTTCTGAAGCTTACTTTAAGAAATTTGACATTAAAATGGATATGATCTCCGTTTCTCCAGGTGAAGGAACGGTAATAGATTAATTCTGAAAAAATACTGAAAATGAGCAACAAACTAAATAATATTCCGCATAGAAGATATAATATACTTACAGGCGAATGGATTCTGGTCTCGCCACACCGCACCAAAAGGCCATGGCAGGGAAAGACCGAGAAAAATTTTCCGGAAGCCAGGCCTCCATATAATGCATCCTGTTATCTCTGCCCCGGTAACACCCGTGCCAGTGGGGAAACCAATCCCCAGTACACCGAGCCTTATTCTTTTGTAAACGATTTTTCGGCTTTACTTCCTGATACTCCTCGAGAAGAGCTAAGGAACGGCTTATTAAAAGCTGAAGCTGAAAAAGGGATCTGCAAAGTGGTCTGCTTTTCGCCAAATCACTCGCTCACGCTGCCACTTATGGAGCGCGGGGAGATCGCTAAAGTGGTGAAAATGTGGAAAAAAGAATTCCGGGAACTGGGCAGCAGGGACAACATTAATTATGTGCAGATTTTTGAAAATAAGGGTGAAGCCATGGGCTGCAGCAATCCCCATCCACATGGGCAAATTTGGTCCCAGTCTTCTATCCCTACTGAAATTAAAAAGAAGTCACATCATTTTAAAGAATATTGGCAGAAAAATAAGCGAAGCATTCTTAGCGATTATTTAACACAGGAACTGGAAATAAACAAGCGCATTCTATCTGAAAATGAGTATTTTGTAACGTTGGTTCCTTATTGGGCAGTATGGCCTTATGAAGCCATGATTATTCCAAGGGAACAGCACCAGAACATAAATGAGCTGAGCAAAGATGAAGAAGAAGCTTTTGCCGATAGTATTAAAAGGCTAACCGTGATGTATGATAATCTTTTTGAGACTTCTTTCCCCTATTCTTCGGGAATCCATCAGGCCCCTACAGATGGTACAGATTATCCTGAATGGCATTTTCACATGTCTTTTTACCCGCCTTTATTACGATCGGCTACAGTGAAAAAATTTATGGTAGGCTACGAGATGTTTGCAGGACCCCAAAGGGATATTACTGCAGAGATGGCTGCGGAAACCCTAAAGCAACTTCCGGGGCAACATTACTTAAAACAATAAGCTATGGAGCAAAAAGTGACTTTAAAGAAATTGGCCGGACTGCTTAATTTATCCGTTTCCACGGTTTCAAAATCCCTTAATGACAGTCCTGAAATAAGTGCCCAAACCAGAAGTCGCGTAAAACAGTTTGCCATTTTAAACAATTATGTCCCCAATGGAATGGCCCAGAGCCTTAAAGCCAATAAAACCAAAACCATTGGCGTAATTATTCCCAATATACTTCCCTCCTTTTTCACGAAAGCGCTTTATGGCATTGAATCTACCGCGGCAAAAGCGGGCTATAAAATTATTATCTGTATTTCTAATGAATCTACCAGGAAAGAGGCAGAAAGCCTGAGAACTTTTCTTAATGGCAGGGTAGATGGTATTATTCTCTCCCTTGCAAAAGAAACACAGCAAACACAACAACTGGAACACTTAAATCGTATCATTGATTATGGGATTCCCCTGGTGCTATTTGACAGGATTACTCATAAAATTTCCTGCGACAGCATTTCCATAGATGATAAAAAAATAGCAGAAAAAGCAACCGATGAAATGCATAGAAGTGGCTGCAGGAACATTATTTATCTTTCTACCATTTTTGATACCAGCGTAGACTTACAGAGGCAAAACGGATATGCCTTATCCCGGGCAAAATGCAGGGCACAACCCTATGTTCTTCATATAAACGAGAATGAGGCTTTTGAAGAAAAACTCTTACCCGTTCTTGCTGAAAAATCTGTAGATGGCATCCTGGCGGCAGATGAACTCTCTGCTATTTTAAGTATGCGCACGGCTATAAAAAAAGGTTATAAAATTCCGGAAGATATTTCTGTAATTGGATTTACCAATGGTTTTATGGGAGAACATTTTTTACCCTCCCTAAGTACCGTAAACCAACATGCCGAAGAACAGGGAAAGATGGCTGTAGAAACTTTAATAACGAGGTTGCAGAAAGACCAGGATAGTCCTACAGCATTAGAAGAGTATCTGGAGCCCGTACACCATGTGCTGGAAACCGTAATTATTCACAGAGAATCCACCCATCCTCCCGTCCCAAAATTTTCCGGCAAAGTCTAGAGAATGATTATTAGGTTAACTACTGTCTGCAGGGGTCATTTTTTTGCCAATCCGCAAATTCTTTAACAATTTAGGCTTAAGTCCAGTTAAAACATCGCTAAAGGTGTGCTCTAATTTGGCAGCGGCACTACTTAAAGCTATTTTTCAAAAAAAACTTATGGAAATGAAAGGAAAAACAGTAATTATTACAGGAGCATCAAGCGGAATTGGGGAAGCGACAGCAATGCGGCTTTCAAAAGCGGGTGCAAATGTAGTATTGAGCGCAAGAAGGGAAGATCGTTTGAAGACCCTAAAGGAAAAAATTGAAAAAAATGGCGGTAATGCTTTAGTGGTACCCGCAGATGTTACTAAAAAGGATGATTTTAAAAAAATAGCATCCCGTACCAAAGAAGAATTTGGCAGTATAGATGCCATTATTAATAATGCAGGACTTATGCCTTTATCTTATGTGAAGAATCTGCATACAGATGAATGGGACACCATGGTAGATGTGAATATTAAGGGTGTGCTGAATGGGGTTGCTGCGGTATTGCCAACCATGATGGAACAGAAATCTGGTCATATTATAAATATTTCTTCCAGTGCAGGAAGAAAAAATTATCCGGGAGGCGCAGTTTATTGTGCAACCAAATCTGCTGTAAAAATGTTTACTGAAGGTTTGCGTATGGAACTGGCGCCAAATTTTGGAATTAAAGCAACCTCTATTGAACCGGGAGCGGTGGAAACCGAATTAACCGATACCATCACCGACGAGGAGATTAAAGAAGGTTTTGTTTCCCAATTGGAGAATCTAACTCCTTTACAGGCCGAAGATATTGCAGAATCTATTTATTATGCATTATCACAACCTGCCAGGGCAAATATTAATGATGTTTACATTATGCCCACCGAACAGGAACAATAGAATAGAAAGCTTTTGGATTTCCGGAAGCTTTAGAAATAAAAAGCTGCCCATGGACTTTCCGTGGGCAGCTTTTTTTATATCAGAATTTTTCCCTTACCAGAACATTGCATACAGCATGGCTACAATGAGCAATATTGCAAAACTGCAAATATTAAAGACAGGCTCTGTTTTAAATAAATTTTTTGAGAAAACAATAGATTTTTCATGATTCCTGCCTTTTGCTTCAGCATAACTTATAAGAACCATCACCAGCATGGTAAGAATCCAGGTAGCCATCATCTGGTGCATAAAAGGCCAGGTAATAAAGAAAGGAGATTCTATCCAGCCATTAGGACCAATCTTAAAGTAAAGAGCGATAGGAATAGAAATTAAAACTCCCCAAATAGCCGCTTTATTAGTGGTTTTTCTCCAAAAGAGTCCAAGCATAAATACTGCAAGAATTCCAGGACTTACCACCCCGGTATATTCCTGGATGTACTGGAATACCTGTCCAAGGCTTTTAAGCTGAGGCGCCAGAACAATGGCAATGATTAAAGCTAAACTGGCAGAAATTCTTCCCACATTAACGAGACCTTTCTCAGATTTATTCTTTTGAAAGAACGGTTTATAGATATCCATGGTGAAAATGGTGGCAGTAGAATTTAACATAGAGGCCACGGAGGAGACAATGGCTGCCGCGAGTGCCGCCACTACCAGGCCTTTAAGGCCTACAGGTACAAATTCCTTAATTAGCCAAGGGGAGGCATTATCGTTAATTACCGTTCCTGTCCCGCTAAAGAAAGAGGCATCGGTTACCCCCCTTACAATTTCGCCACTGGCATCGGTATTAATCACAAAAGCAATAATCCCGGGAATTACAACAATAAGCGGAATCAGGAGCTTTAGAAATCCGGCCAGTACAATCCCTTTCTGAGATTCTTTTAAACTTTTTGCCGCCAGCGTACGTTGGATAATATATTGGTTAAAACCCCAGTAGTATAAGTTGGCCACCCACATTCCTCCAATAAGTACTGCAAGCCCCGGCAAATCCCACCAGGCGTCTTTTCCGTTTGGAGTAATTATTTCTCCTTTATCGAGAATCATGGAGAATTTCTCCGGCACCTGTTCATAAACACTTACCATTCCATCAATTATTCCGCCTGTTTCAGAAACATGGGACAATGAAATAAAAGTGGTAATAAGCCCTCCAACAATTAACAGTACCACCTGAACCACATCTGTCCATGCCACTGCAGAAAGCCCTCCGTAAAGAGAATACGCGGCTGCAAATAATGCCAGGCCAATAATAGATTCCATAAATATAGAACCATCCCCGGTACCAATAATAGTATCCAGTGCTGTAGCTCCTAAATAAAGAACAGAAGTTAGGTTCACAAATACAAAAAGGCAAAGCCAGAAGACGGCAAGTATGGTCTTCAGGTTCTTACTATACCTTACTTCTACAAATTCGGGAATAGTATAGAGTTTCTTTTCTATAAAAATGGGCAGGAAGAATTTCCCGACTACCAGTAGCGTTACAGCCGCCATCCATTCATAAGAGGCAATAGCGAGCCCAATGGCAAACCCGGAGCCGGACATCCCTATAAATTGTTCCGCCGAAATGTTGGCAGCAATAAGCGATGCGCCAATAGCCCACCAGGGCAAGGATTTACTGGCAAGAAAATAATCTTCTGATGTTTCCCCTTTTCCCCGCGAAACCCACCATCCTATTCCAATAATCATTAAAGCATAAGCCGCAAAAACAATCTGGTCGAGTAATTCAAATTCCATATAATTGTAAAATTTTTTTAAATATAAACTTTAAAATTATAAAACGTAATTTTTACGTTTAAAATAATATATATCTATCTTTTTACAGAAAATTTAAAAGAAATAAGGTTTTGGTATTTCTCGCCGGCTTCAAGAATGCTGGATGGGAAGTTCCGGAAATTTGGGGCATCCGGAAAATTTTGCGCTTTCAGGCAAATTGAAGGGTATTCCGGGGCGACCCTGGTTTGATACTCAAGATCTGCCGGAAGTTCTTCTGGAACATATGCAACAACTGCTCTCTGATTGGTCCTCATTTCCATCTTTATTCCTGTTAAAGGCGCAAATAAACGGGCAGAAATTTCTTCCTCATCACTATTAAGAACAAAGGTATCTTCTAGCAGCCTGTTACCTATTAGCTTATTATTTTCAAAATTCTTCTGGTTATCCCTAAGGTTCACCAGATTTCCTGTGGGCAATTGTTTTTCATCTACTTCCAGTATTTTATCGGCATTAATACAAAGAAAGTGATCGCTTACACTGCCTTCACCATTAAGATTGAAATAAGCGTGATTGGTAATATTTACTACGGTTTTTACATCTGTTTCTGCCGTATAAAGTATTTTAAGCTCATCATCTTCAGTAAGGGTGAAGTTTGCAAGAACTTTAAGGTTCCCGGGGTAACCTTCTTCCCCATCTCTACTAAAGTAGGATAACGTGGCTGATGGATTGCTCCCTTCTTTTACTTCTTCTACCTTCCATAATTTACACTGGAAGCCACTTTCGCCGCCATTTAGATGCACTCCGCTTCTCTGAAAAAGTGAAAAATCTTCTCCGTCCAGCCTAAATTTACCACCGGCTATACGGCCGGCATATCTTCCTATTGTTCCTCCAAAGCATTTATTTTGAATTTTGTAACGGGCACTTAGCACTTCTTCCGGCATTTTTGGGGCAACAATAACATTAACTTTTTTTCCTGAAGCAGCAAAAATTTTCATGCTAAAAAGAGAGGCCCCAAAATTGAGAATTTTCACCTCCGTCTTATTTGCATTTTTAAGGCAGACGAGCTTCAGGTCTTTTTGTTGTATTTTATCCAATAGCTTTGGCTTTACTGTTTAGACGTAATCCATTTCCCTACTTTTTCTTCCAGGACGTTTAGCGGTATAGCGCCGTCCAGCAAAACTACATCATGAAATTCACCCAGATTAAAATTCTCTCCTAATTCTGCTTCTGCATCTTCTCTTAATTGCAGAATTTTATTCATTCCTATCTTGTAAGCAGTAGCCTGTCCCGGCATTACAATATGCCGTTCTACCATTTTTACCGCATCGCTTTCAGCATTGGGAGTATTTTCTTTATAATAGGCAATACCTTCTTCCCGGGTCCATTTTTTAGCATGTATCCCGGTATCTACCACTAAACGGCAGGCTCGCCAAAGCTCCATGGCCAGCCGCCCGAAATCGGCATAAGGATCTTCATAAAAGCCTATTTCTTTAGGTAATAATTCACTGTACAGCCCCCAACCTTCCACATAAGCGGTATAAAAACTAAATTTTCTAAAATTGGGCACCTCCTCCAGCTCCTGTGCAATCGCAATCTGCATATGATGCCCCGGGATGCCTTCATGATATGCCAAGGCTTCCAGCTGATAGGTGGGCATGGCACTCATATCATATAAATTTGCATAAAAAGTTCCCGGCCTCGAACCATCTAAAGCCGGTTGTTGGTAAAATGCTTTTCCTGCACTTTTTTCCCGGAAAGGTTCTACGGCCTTTACAACAATCTCCGCTTCAGGTAAAGTATTAAAAAGGTCTGGCAGCCTTTTTCGCATTCTGGATATTATATGTTTAGCATCTGAAAGATATTTCCCACGGCCTGCTTCAGAATCTTCATAATAAAATTGCTTGTCTGTTCTCATAAATTCGAAGAAATCCTGAAGAGATCCTTCAAAATTTACTTTTTTCATGATCTCTGCCATTTCTCTGTGGATACGGGCAACTTCATCTAAACCAGTGTTATGGATTTCTTCTGCGGTTAAACTGGTGGTGGTAATCCGCTGTAACCTGTTGTTGTAAAAAGCTTCTCCTTTAGGAAATTTCCATACCCCCGCCTCTACCGTTGCTCTTTGCTGCTGATTTTCAAGATAATCTATTAACTGATCATAGGCCGGCTTCACATTCTTCACCAGGGCCTGTTCTGCTTTGCTAATAAGTTCCTGTTTTATTTCTTCGGAAGTATCCAGCATCGCCACTTTAGATTTAAAATCCTCTAATAGTGTACTGCTTTCCAGGGATTTCATGAAGGGCTTTCCTTTAATTATATTCCGGGAATCCTCCAGCACCTTTTCAAATACAAATTTTGGAGGTATTACCCCATTCTGCTCCCTTATTTTGAGGTTTTCTATTATATCCTCAAAAGCTTCAGGAAAACCCTCTAAACGGGAAATATAAGCTTCAGCATCAGCAATAGAATCTACACTGTGCATATTAATAAGAAAAGCCGGCAACTGGGAGTGATAGCCAAACATCTGGTTAACCGGATAATCGTAAAAACGGTAGGTATAATCTTCTATCGCGTTTTCCTGCTGCTGCCTGTAGAGCTTGTAACTTAAGCGGGTAGCTTCATCAAGACTTTCGGGATCAATTTTCTTCAGATACTTTAACCGCTCTTTAGCCTGTTCAAGATCTTTTACATATTTATCTGTAGAGAAATCATCCCACTTGCCATAATCCCTTTTAATCCCTAAACGGGTTTGTAACATGGGAGATTCTTTTACCTCCTCCTGGAACTGTTCTTCAAAGTAAGTATTCAGTTCTTCAGAATTTCTTTCAAGTTCGGCCTGGGTAAGTACCTTCTTTTCTTCCTTACAGGAAGTAAACAGAAGCAAAGACAGAAGTATAAAAATGTAAATCTTTTTCATTTCCAGATTTTTAGCCTTAACCTAATGACCGCCCGAAGCGCAAAATTAGTTCTTACGCCGGGGTGACACTATAAAGGTTATTCCTGAAGTACCGTAAATTCTATTGCGGAATCTCCGTAAACAGTGTGGGTTTGTTTTTGAAAATCTTTTTCTTCAGCCTCAAAAATATTGGGCACATAAGTCTGCGGATTTAGGTCTATAAGGGGAAACCAGGTACTTTGTATCTGGATTTGCAATTTGTGCCCTTTCTTAAAGGTATGGTTAATTGCCTGAAGGTCTAAATTTACTGCAGTTTTTTTGTTGGGCTCAAAAGCTTCAGGATTTTCAAAACTATTTCTAAATCTTCCCCTCATCACTTCGCTGCGCACCATCATGTGATAATTGCTCATTTTTAAATGTGCCGGGGTTTCTTCATAATCTTCAGCATCGGGAGGAAAAACATCAATCACTTTTACCACCCAGTCTGCCGCGGTACCTGTTGTGGCTACTTCTAACATTGCCTTTATGGGCCCTGCCATTTTAAGATCTTCTTCCAGAACATCGGTCTCAAAAACCAGAACATCCGGCCTTCTCGCCGCAAAACGCTGGTCCCCGGTCATATATTCTCTTGGCGTAAAAACCGTTTTAATTTCATTATTATAAGAAATTGGTTTTTTGGGATCACTCACAAATTCCTGTTTTGAATCTGTGGGTGAAGGAGTCAATTTTTGGTTTTCTCCTAAATAATAGGTTCTTTTTGCAGTATTTTCCGGTGGCCACTGGGTGTAATTATTCCATTTTCTTTCGCCGGTATCATAGAGGTGAGCTTCAGCCAGGCCGGTGTTGCCGTTTGCTTCCCCTTTAAGAAAATGATTAAAGAAAACGGTTTCATAATTTTTTTGGAAGTCTGCAGAAATACTATCCCCAAAATAAATATTACCCACGGTCTGCCTATCTTCTGCCCTGGCCCAATCGCCGTGGCTCCAGGGGCCATATACCAGAATATTATAATTATCACTGTTCTGTTCTATGCTTTTGTAAATATGGAAAGGGCCGTAAAGGTCTTCTGCATCAAAAAGGCCGCCCACAATCATCACCGCAGGTTTAATGCCTTTCATGTACTGTACAATTCCACGGGATTGCCAGAATTCATCATAATTTGGATGTTCTTTTAACTGCTGCCAGAATTCGTTATCCTCTTTATAATATTCATCCAGGTTGCTCAAAGGGCCGGCATCCAGAAAGAATTGGTATTGATCTTTTGTTTCCAACTCGGGTAAGTTGTACCAGGCTTCATCTGTAGGGCCATCTTTTTGATATCCAAAAAGCGCGGTAGCTCTCCAGTAACTCAACAAATAGGCTCCGTTATGATGAAAATCGTCAAAAAAGAAATCGCTGATACTGGCCTGCGGAGAAACCGCTTTTAAAGCCGGGTGGCCGCTTAGAAGGGAATAGGTTGCGTAAAAACCGGGATAAGAAATGCCCCAGGTTCCAACCCTGCCGTTGTTGTTTTCTACATTTTTTACCAGCCAGTCTATGGTATCGTAAGTATCACTGGCTTCATCGAATTCCTCTCCTTTTTTATTCGGAAGGAATGCCCGCATATTATCATATTTCCCTTCACTCATCCACCTGCCGCGCACATCCTGATACACTATAATATTTCCCTGCTGCATCAAATATTCGTTAGGGCCAATTTTAGACCTAAACTCCCCTTCTCCATAAGGCCGGGAACTGTATGGAGTACGCTGCATCAAAATGGGATATTCGCGGGCAGTGTCTTTGGGTGAATATATGGTGGTATGTAGCTTTGTACCATCCCTCATAGGGATATCTACTTCCATTTTGGTATAGTGTTCAGAAACTTCATAATTTTCCTGAAGTTGCGCAAAGGACTGTGCCCCAACAAAAACGAAGATGTGGAGCAGCAGAATAATTCGGAATAATTTCATTACGGGATTTTTTAATGCTGCTAAAGATAGAAATTACTGCAATAAACATAAAGAAAATTCGGTTTTTACGTTACCTGCATCCCTTCATATACTTACAGGATCGCTAAAATTATGCCCGCACGGAACAGGCAAAAAGGGTGAAAATCCATACTTTCTTAATAGAAGGAGCAGCTTATACGGAGAATAGTTGTGGTTTCTGAAGTAATTTTATAACGATCGTCTGCCCGGTAATTAATTATCCAAACAATATCCTCTCCCGAACAAAGCAACCAGGTACGCTCTTTTTCAGGCAAAGACATCTTTTTATCCTTAAAGAAGTCGCTTACCTTCTTTTTGCCTTTCATCCCGAAGGGATAGAAAAAATCTCCTGTTTTCCATTTTCTAATGCTGAGTGGGAATTTTAGTTTTTCCTTCGCTACAAAGATCCTGGAAGAATTGGGGCTGTCATCCATTTTTCCGGCTTCGGTGAGGGCTATTCTTCCCATGGGCAGCATCACCATTTCCTCACCTTCAGCGACTTTGTAAATTTTATCCTCCAGATGGTTTATTTCGGTGAGGATAAGAGTTTCTCTGTCTTTAATAAGCCGGTATTCATTAGAGAAAACCATTTTCCCGGGTTGGGCATTCAATAGATTATAAACATCATCCCACTCGGTAAAACCAAAGGTTTTCAAAAGCTGATACATGACGGCTTTGGTGTTGGGAATTTTTTTTAAAAAATCAATATCCAGCTCATATCCAAATTGATTTTTTTTGATCACCTTGGGATATATGAGGCTCATGTAATCTTCCACCAAAGCTTCGCTTTCCTTAAGATTTAATTGCGTTTGCTTAAAGCTTTGCAATAACTGCGGGTTGAGTTCTTCCAAAACAGGCACTACATCATGTCTTATTTTATTCCGAAGGTATTTTGTAGAAATATTGCTGCTGTCTTCCCGCCATTTTATATGCTTCTCATGAGCATAAGCTTCAATTTCCTTCCTGGAAAAATCGAGCAAAGGGCGCACCATATTTTCCCTTTCGGCATTAATACCGCTTAAACCTTCCAGGCCCGTACCGCGAACCAGGTTAATGAGAAAGGTTTCCAGGTTATCGTTTAGGTGATGGCCGGTAAGTAAATATTCAAAATTCAAGGTAGTTTGTAATTCCTTAAACCAATCGTAACGGAGTTCTCGCGCCGCCATTTGGATGGAGATTCCGGCTTCTTCAGCAAAAGCTTCGGTATCAAAATTCTGGGTAAAAATTTCTACTTCCAGCTCATCTGCCAGGTCAATCACAAAATCTTCATCCCCGTCACTCTCGGTTCCGCGCAAATTAAAGTTACAATGCGCTATGGCAAAATCGAGTTTGGCATTTTTACAAAGGTAAGCCAGCACCACACTGTCTATTCCGCCACTAACTGCCAGCAGCAGTCTTTTTCCGCATAAAAAAGGAAAACGGCTCTTGATAAGATTTCTGAAAGATTTTTCCATTTGTTTCAAATATACAAAGGCAGGCGATAATTGTTTCCAATGACCGGTATTTTTTGCTTTCAGAAGAAAATTCCTATAACTTTAAGCTTCAGCTGGCCGATAAAGCTTCCCGCATCGCTTTTGCTTTCAGCAGGCATTCCTCATATTCCTTTTCCGGAGAAGATTTTGAAGTAATAGCGCCACCTACAGAGAAAGAGACATATTGATTTTCAGCATTATAAAGAATACTTCTAATCACCACATTAAAATCGAAATCGTCGCCGGGTGTGAAATAACCTACTGCACCGCTATACAGGCCTCGTTTGGTTTCCTCGAGTTCTTCAATAATTTTCATTGCTGAAATCTTGGGAGCCCCGGTCATGCTTCCCATAGGAAAAGTTGAGCGAAGGACTTCCACAGCGGGAATTCCTTCTTCCAACTGCGCTGAAACGGTTGAAATCATTTGATGCACCTGCTCAAAACTATATACTTTACAAAGCTCTTTCACCAGCACGCTGCCTTTTTTAGCAATTTTTGAAAGGTCGTTACGAACAAGATCCACAATCATTACATTCTCAGAAATTTCCTTGGGATCATGTTCCAGTTTTTGGGCGATTTCAAGATCTTCTTTTTTATCCCCGGACCTTCTTGCCGTTCCTTTAATAGGTTGCGAAGTAATTTTATTTCCGCTTTTTTTCATGTAGCGTTCTGGAGAGGCGCACATAAGATATTGCTGCTCCAGTTTAATAAAAGTGGCGAAGGGCGGGCGGGACAATGCATTGAGTTTTGTAAAAACCTTGTGCGGACTTATCCTGGCATTTTCTGCAAAAAATTCCTGGCAAAAATTAGCTTCATAAATGTCACCGCGTTGAATGTGAGTCAGCATGGTTTTTACTTTTTCAATATATTCTGAATGGGAAAGCCTGCTCTTCAATTCGATTTTTCGAATACTGCTGGTTTCAGGCTCTTCTTCTTTTGCCGCGGAAAGAATTTTCTCCATATCCATGTCTATTTCATCATCTACCATTCGCAAATAATGAAACTCAGCAATATTAGCTTTAAGAATAATTATTTTTTGAGGCTGAAAAAAATACAGGTCGGGAAACTGCAATCCGTCAAAATTTTTAGATTTCAGCTGCTCCACATCATTTTTAAGATCATATGACAAGTATCCAAAAATCCAGTCTTTAGTGGTTTGCTGGTATTCCTGAAGCCTTTTAAAAGCCTGAAAAGAATCTGTTTTAATAGCCGTAAAAGCCGTGACAGCCAGCAGAGCGTCAAAATTGCTCTTTTCACGATCATAGTCATTACTGTCCAGCCAGGCGATTTCATCAAACTGCCGGCTCCATTCAAATAATTGGTCTTTAAATTTACCCGGATGGGTTAACTTGTAAGATTTGGTAGTGCGCACTTAACTTTCAATTTGATGCGCAAAGGTAGTCAAGACATCTTCAATTCCCATATCCAGCACCTCGTTAACTACTTTATTATCCTTAAAATTATCATGAAAAGAAGGAAAACTAAAGCTTTGGATCACCTGCCCACCAAACCTGGGCAATATTCTCTTTAAATATTCCAAAGAAGAAGCAGCTCCCCTGGCACCGGGAGAAGTACTAATGAGAAGCACTTTTTTATCTTTTAAAAAAGTACGATCGGCCCGGGACAGCCAGTCTATAAAATTTTTAAAAAATGCTGAAACATTTCCATTATGTTCATTTGCAGCAATAATTAGAGCGTCACTTTCGGCAATGAGATTTTTAACAATGGTTACATTCACCGGGATGCCTTTTTCCTTTTCATCATCGGCTCTGTAAATTGGGATTGGATAATCAATAAGCTTTATAAGCTTCATTTCATGCCCCTGGATTCTTCCAGTAATATGGGTCAAGAGGCGTTGATTTATAGAAGTGCTGCTATTGGAACCGGCAAAAGCTAGGATCTTTTTCATAAAGGAATAGTAATTTTGATTAAAAATAGGTAAAAATGGGGGAGTGATATTAAAGAAGAACAATATTGATTGTAACTTTAAATTTTACTGAAAATATCAAATATTTGGAAAAGTATAGTATTGAAAACGACCACCTGAAGATCTCGGTTCTTCAAAAAGGCGCCGAGCTGTGCAGTATTATAAATAAGGAAACCTCTATTGAGCACCTGTGGCAGGCAAATCCTGAAATTTGGAGCAGCCATGCTCCCAATTTATTTCCGGTGATTGGGGTTTTAAAGGAAGGTTTCTACCTTTACGAAGGCAAAAAATACCAGATCCCAAAACACGGACTTATTAGGAATAACGAGGCCGTAAGATTAAAGCGCAGAACAGAAGAAATGCTGGTTTTTGAACTTATTTATTCCGAAGAAACTTTAAAATCATATCCGTTTAAATTTGATTTTCAAATCGCTTTTAAGCTGAAAGGAAAAGCTTTGGAGGTTTCACATCATGTCACCAATCTTGATAATAAATCCCTGTACTTTTCGCTTGGGGGCCACCCGGCTTTTAATGCTCCGGTTCATGAAGAGGAAAAATATGAAGATTGCTACCTGGAATTCGACCAGGTTATGAACTTAAAAACATATCTTTTAAACGGGGAAGGCCTGGTAAGCCATCAGACTAGAGAAGTTCTGAAAAATGAAAGTAAATTTGAGCTTCATCCACGGCTTTTTGATAATGATGCCTTGATTTTTAAAGATATTCCCTCAAAAAAGGTGGCTCTAAAAAGTAAAAAATCTGGTACTATTCTCAGCATGGAATATTCCAATTTTAAAAACCTGGGAATTTGGGCAAAACCTGGCGCTCCTTATGTTTGCATAGAACCATGGTTGGGAATAGCAGATATTGAAGGCACAGATCAAAACCTAAAAACTAAAGAAGGAATAATAGCACTTCCAGCGGCAACGGACTTTAAAGCTGCCTACAAAATTACTATTGCTTAATATTCCCGTTTCGGTATCAATTATCCAATTGAAAATCAAAGTGTACCTTTGCCAAAAATTAAACATCACATTTTGACATTTCAGGACCTTAACTTAAACACTCCTTTGCGCAACGCGCTGGAGGATATGAATTTTCATACTCCAACTCCCATCCAGGAACAGGCTTTTTCTTCTATTATGTCTGGCAAAGATGTGGTGGGAATTGCACAAACCGGTACGGGAAAAACCTTCGCCTATCTTCTTCCCTTATTGAGGATGCTTAAATATTCTGAACAAAAAAATCCGCGTATTCTCATTATGGTACCCACGCGGGAACTGGTGGTTCAGGTAGTGGAAGAGATTGAGAAGCTGGCAAAATATATTAATTTACGGGTTTCCGGAGTTTATGGCGGGGTGAATATCAACACACAACACCAGGATTTAATGCAGGGCCAGGATATAGTGGTGGCCACCCCAAGGCGGCTCTACGACCTTGTTTTAAGAAGAGCCGTGTTGCTGAAATCTATTCAAAAAATGGTAATAGATGAAGTGGATGTCATGCTGGACCTGGGTTTTAAATTTCAAATTATTAACCTTTTGGAAATACTTCCTGAAAACCGGCAAAGTATCATGTTTTCTGCCACCATGACCGAAAATGTTGAGAAACTGATTGAGGCCAGTTTTAAGGCTCCGGAAAAAATTTCGGTAGCGGTAAGTGGTACTCCTCTGGAAAACATCTCGCAAGAGGTGTATGAAATTCTAAATTTTAATACTAAAGCTAACTTTTTGAAGTACCTGCTTTCCGATAAAGATACTTTCCAAAGAGTGCTAGTTTTCACCGAAAATAAACGCCTTGCAGACCGTCTTTTTGAAAGCTTAAGTCCTCAATTTGCCGAGGAAGCCGCAGTAGTCCATACCGGAAAAGGACAGAATTACAGGTTAAGAAGCCTGAGGCAATTTGCAGATGGGTTTTGCCGCATACTGATTGCTACCGATGTTATGGCGAGAGGGCTGGATATTAATAATATTAGCCATGTAATCAACCTGGATGTTCCTTCATATCCCGAAAATTACATGCATAGAATAGGAAGAACAGGGCGTGCAGCGCAAAAAGGCAATTCGCTATTATTTGTTACTGAAAAGGAAGCGGAAAAGCTTAGTGCTATTGAAGGATTAATGAATATGAAGATTCCGCAGGCTAAACTTCCGGAAGAAGTAGAAATTTCTACCGAATTAATCCCCGAGGAAAAACCCCGGGCGATTGAAATTAACAATCCGCACGGTAAAGCAGAACAAGCGGGCCCTGCCTTTCATGAGAAAAAGGAAAAAAACAAGAAGCAAAATCTTGGAGGTTCTTACCGGCGCGAAATTGGAAAGAAATACAAGAAGCCTAAAACCAGGGGCGATAAAAATGCCCATAGAAATAAAAAGAAATAGCGAAATATTCCCCTTACCGGCTTAAAAATTTTTATTTATTCGAGCTTACTATTTGCCAATTCATTGAATAAATAGTCCTTCTTCAGTTCTTTACTCAAAGAAAAAGCTGCATAAAAATAGAGAAGTTTTTCTTCTGGGTTTTTATACAGCCTGTTATCCTATAATTTAAAATTAGGTTCTGGTTTTTTTCTTAGCTGCCTTGGCGGCACGCTTTTCCTTTAAACTTAGAACCGGCTCTTTTTTAGCCGAATTTTTTGAAGGGGATTTTTCTTTACTCATGATTCTGACAATTAGAAATTAACGGTTAAAAGTAGTAAATGTTATGACATAAAATTTAAAAACTTTTCGCTTCTTTTTGTATTTTTTATTTCCACCTCTTTTGTTGCCGAAATTAGCTTACCGGAATTAAAAAAGCCATTTTAGAAAAAAGAACTCTCTAAAATGGCCTTACCTATATTATTACACTCTTACACGTGCAAAGCCCTGTTATCTGTAGCTGCCAGAGCTGCTTCTTTTACCGCTTCAGCAAATGTTGGATGCGCATGGCTCATACGGGAGATATCTTCAGCAGAAGCACGATACTCCATCGCAGTAACCGCTTCAGCAATAAGATCGGCAGTACGTGCGCCTATCATATGCACCCCAAGAACCTCATCGGTCTTTTCATCTGCAAGAATTTTTATAAGACCATCAAGATCCCCACTAGCACGGGAGCGTCCCAAAGCGCGCATAGGAAACTTACCTTCTTTATATTTTATACCTTCTTCTTTAAGTTGCTCTTCCGTTTTTCCAACCGCTGCAACTTCTGGCCAGGTGTAAACCACACCGGGAATTAAGTTATAATCAATATGCGGTTTTTGTCCTGCAAGGGTTTCCGCAACAAAAGTTCCTTCTTCTTCGGCTTTATGTGCAAGCATTGCCCCCCGAACCACATCACCAATAGCATAGATATTATTCACATTGGTTTGAAGATGATCATTCACTTTCACTCTTCCTTTATCATCGAGCTCCACACCGGCCGCTTCAGCATTCAGGCCTTTTGTAAAAGGTTTACGCCCAACAGAAACCAGGCAGTAATCTCCTTTTAACTCGATCTCCTTATCTTTCTTATCATCGGCTTTCACTGTGATCTCCTCTCCATTTCTTTTCACAGATTTCACTTTAGTGCTCAAATGAAATTTCACGCCTTGTTTTTTAAGTACTTTGGTAAGTTCCTTAGAAAGCGCGCTATCCATGGTTGGGATTATTCTATCCATAAACTCCACCACGGTAACTTCAGCGCCAAGGCGGCGGTAAACCTGGCCGAGTTCCAGCCCAATTACTCCTCCTCCAATCACGATCATGTGCTTGGGAATTTCCTTCAGTTTAAGTGCTTCCGTAGAAGTGATTACCCGCTCCTTATCCAATTCTATAAAAGGCAGGTTTGCAGGTTTAGAACCCGTTGCGATAATGGTATTTTTAGCTTCGATGGTTTTAGTTTCGCCATCCTTTTCAATATTTATATGGGTTTTGTCCTTAAAAGAACCAACCCCTTCAATCACATCGATCTTATTTTTATCCATCAGGAATTTCACCCCGTCACAGGTTTGGCTTACCACAGAAGATTTACGATCCATCATCTTTTCAAGATTCAGCTTTACCTCACCGGGAATTTCTATCCCGTGTTCTTCAAAATGTGTAATAGCATCATGATAATGGTGTGAGGAATCTAACAATGCTTTACTTGGGATACATCCTACATTAAGGCAGGTACCGCCAAGAGTTGAATATTTTTCTATGATCGCAGTTTTCATTCCCAATTGCGCGCAGCGTATGGCCGCCACGTAACCCCCGGGGCCTGAACCTATAACCGCAACATCATATTTACTCATAATTGTATGTTTTTATGTTGATTTTTTAACAAATTGAACACAAAAGTACGACTATTCTATACAATGACCAATGGGGGAAACGGCCTTTATAAAACTTTAAGAACTACCGCTTTAATCACGGCATGACTTTTTAAATAGTAATAGGACTATCACCGGTTAAGATCACATAGTATGATCTACTTATAGTAATTAGCTCCTCTTCTTTCCCTTATTCTGAATATTATATGCAATAAGTTTGGAGAGCTGAAATAGCTTAAATTTTTGCAGGATTGAACCTAAAGTCGTAAAATTACGATCAGAAAAATATGATCAAAATTAAAGACTGGTTTTAAAACTCTAAGCCTCACAATAAATTTGGTAATCCAGATCTATTGTGAGGCTTTGTTTTTACAGTTTCTGAATAATAAAATACTACATGGAAAATAGGGAAACCACCTTTGAAAATGAACCTGTAATTGAAAACAAGGAGCTTAATATCTGGGAAGCACTTATTCCCGTTTTTGCCTTAATCTTAATGCTCGGTTTCAATGTACTTTATGTATATGGTGATGATGCTTTAAGCGGTTCCAACCAGTTTATACTCTTGCTTGGAGGTGCGGTAGCTGCCATTGTGGGGTATTTTAATAAGGTGAAGTTCGACGATATGATAGATGAAGTTGCCCGCAATATTCAAAGCACGGCAGGCGCTATTCTTATCCTTTTAATGGTTGGGGCTCTGGCAGGCACGTGGATGGTGAGCGGGATTATCCCCACCATGATCTATTACGGGCTTCAAATTTTGAATCCCACCATTTTTCTTGCTGCTACTGTGGTGATCTGCTCAGTAATTTCGGTTGCCACCGGAAGTAGCTGGACCACGTCGGCCACTGTTGGTATTGCCCTTATTGGAATTGCTGATGCTTTGGGTATTCCTCTTGGAATGACGGCCGGGGCTATTTTATCGGGAGCATATTTTGGAGACAAGATGTCGCCTCTAAGTGATACCACCAACCTGGCTCCTGCCATGGCGGGAACAGATCTGTTCACCCATATTAAGTATATGGCTATTACTACAGTTCCAACCATCACCATTACACTTATCGCATTTATTATCATCGGACTGAACCTGGATACCACGGGTACTACAGATACTTCAGCTATTTTAGGTTCTATTGATGCCGCCTTTAATATTAGTCCGTGGCTGTTTGCCGTTCCGGTTTTTGTAATTTTTCTTATTGTTAGAAAAACCTCTCCTCTTGTAGCTCTGCTTATTGGAACATTGCTGGGAGCTGCCGCCGCAATTATTGTGCAACCCGATAGCATTAAAGAAGTAAGTGGTAGTAATGAACTTAATTTTATAAGCGGTTACAGAGGAATAATGAATGCCATTACGGTTGATACTGCCGTACAAACCGATTCTGAAGCCCTTAATGATCTCTTTGCTTCCAGTGGAATGGCCGGGATGCTGGGCACAATCTGGCTCATCATATGCGCGATGGTATTTGGAGGCATTATGGAAGCCATAGGCGCCCTTGCTAGAATAAGCAAGGCTTTACTTAATATGTTCCATACTGTATTTGGATTGTTTGCCAGTACGGTTTTTAGTTGTATCGCCCTTAACGTAACGGCATCAGACCAGTATCTTGCCATTGTGGTACCGGGAAAAATGTTCGCAAAAGCCTACCGAGATAAAGGCCTTGCCCCGGAAAATCTTAGCCGTTCCCTGGAAGATTCGGGTACCGTAACATCGGTATTGGTGCCGTGGAATACCTGTGGTGCATACCATAGCGGAGTTTTAGGTGTACCGGTAGCTTCTTATTTTGGATATGCAATCTTCAATTATCTTAGCCCGTTTATGACCTTACTTTTTGCTGCTTTAAATATTAAAATCAGGCAGCTAAGGGAAAAACCCGCTCCTTCAGAACTTTCAGAAGTGTAAAATTTTCAGGGCTTACAAGCTGGATAGAAGAGACTTATTTTAAATACAAATCGAAATAGGTAAATCCTATTATTGCATAAATTTTAAAAATTTCAACCTCTTTTTTACCCGAGAACATTGAGTAATTTTGCACCAGATTAAAAAACAGAAATAAACAAATTAAAATAGAATAATTATGGCATTAGTAGGAAGAAAATTTCCAAATTTGAGTGTGAACGCAATGAACGAAATGGGTGACACTTTTAAACTTAACGTTCTTGAAGAAGCTCAAAAAAATAATAAAAAAGTTCTTCTTTTCTGGTATCCAAAAGATTTCACCTTTGTTTGCCCAACCGAACTTCATGCTTTTCAAAAAGCCTTAGAGGAATTTGAGAAAAGAAATGTAATGGTAATTGGGGCATCATGCGATACTCCGGAGGTGCACTTTGCCTGGTTAAACACTCCTAAAGACAATGGAGGAATTGAAGGCGTAACGTATCCAATTCTTGCAGACAGCAACAGGAACCTAAGTTCAAGATTAGGAATTCTGGATATCACTAATGAATCTTACGATGATGAAACCGGTGATTTAACTGTTGAAGGAGATAATGTAACCTATCGCGCTACTTACCTTATTGATGAGGAAGGAACTATTTTCCATGAAGGTGTAAACCATATGCCACTTGGAAGAAATGTAAATGAGTTCCTAAGATTAATCGATGCTTATACACACGTACAGGAAAAAGGAGAAGTATGCCCGGCAAACTGGGAAGAAGGAAAAGAAGGTATGAATGCAGACAGAGAAGGTGTTGCTTCTTACCTAAGCTTAAATTAAAAAGAAAAACAATTATGGTAAAAGAGTTAGATAAGGACAATTTAAACGAAATAGTTGCTGAAAACGGAACGGTTGTGGTACAGTACATGGCCGGATGGTGCGGTAACTGCCGTTTGATGAAGCCTAAGTTCAAAAAACTTGCTTCAGAAAATGAGAACGCAACATTCTTAATGGTAGATGCTGAAAAATATCCGGAGTCAAGAAAACTTGCCAATGTAAATAATCTTCCAACTTTTGCAACTTTCAAAAACGGAGATTTTGTGAACCAGGTTCAGACTAATAAATTTGAGCCATTAAAAGATTTAGTGAATGAAGTTACCAGTAATTAAACACCTTCAGCGTAACAACGAGGTTGAAAAGCTTGAAAGCACTATTGAAGTGTTGGAAAATTTCACCGAGCACAGATCTGTTTCAGAAGAAGAGATGGATGTAATAGGGGAATTGCTTACCAATCTTTGCGGAGCTGTAGAAGTTCATAAAATGATAGAAAATGGCGATTCTGAAATGGACGCTGCAAATAATTTCGTAAAGAAAGTTTTAGGGTCTATTGATAAATAACACCCTTCTTTTTAACCGGAATACCCTTTAAAATCAGGCTGCTTTAGAAAATAAAGCAGCCTTTTTGTTTTTATGATAATTTTAGTATTACTCAATAAGTTTAATCCTAAATTTAGGAATCAAAAAAAAAATAGTATGTCACAGATAACTTTTAAGGGAGAACAGATTACGACTTATGGAGATCTCCCTGCCAAAGATGAAAGAGCACCCCATTTTGAATTAATAAAAACCGATCTTTCCACCGCTACCTTAAGCGATTTTAAAGGGAAACGGGTAATTATGAACATATTCCCGAGCATTGATACAGGAGTTTGCGCAACCTCAGTACGCAATTTTAATGAAAAAGCCACAGATTTAAAGAATACGGTGGTACTTTGTATTTCCAGGGATCTTCCTTTTGCACAAAAAAGGTTTGTTGACGATGAAGGATTAGACAAGGTAATAAATCTCTCTGATTTTAAAGAACGCAACTTTGGAAAGGATTACGGGCTGGAAATGATAGACGGCCCCCTAGAGGGCTTGCTTTCCAGGGTAGTAATTGTACTGGATGAAAACGGAAATGTAATCCACAGCCAGCAGGTGCCAGATATTGCTGAAGAACCAGATTATCTTGCAGCGCTAAAAACCCTGTTATAATGAGAGATAGTTTCCTCGGAAAACGTATTAGAGGAGGAGGCTATGCTATGAAGGGCGCATGGTTATTGTTGAGGCACGAACCAAGTGTGCAGGTGCAGTTTGTAATTGCAATAGGAGTCACAGTTGCCGGGTTCTATTTTAATATAACCGCTACAGAATGGATGTTTCAGTTTCTGGCCATTGGCCTTGTAATGGGATGTGAAGGCTTAAACACCGCTGTAGAAGCTATGGCAGATTTTGTTCATCCCGACTTTCACAGCAAAATTGGCCATATTAAAGATGTTGCTGCAGGTGCCGTTTTTTTCACCGCCGTAATTGCAGTGATCATAGCAGGTTTTATTTATATTCCGTATATCACAACTTTTTAGTTCCTGAATAGATTCGAAATTATATCAAATTAATATGAAGAAATACCTCCTCATCCTTTTTTGCTTTCTATGTGTTCTGGGTTCTGCCCAGGAAAAGGTTAAAGAACTTGGCCTTAGGCTGGAGAACTACAAATATCCCTACCCCGTATCCTTTTTTAAAGTTAATGCCCAGCAAAATATTTACGAAATGGCTTTCATGTATGTGGAGCCAGAAAATTCCAATGGAAAGACAATAATGCTGCTGCATGGGAAAAATTTTAATGGGGCATACTGGGCGACCACTATAGATGCCTTAACTAAAGAAGGATTTTCTGTACTCGTTCCGGACCAAATTGGCTTTGGAAAATCCAGCAAACCGGAATATTTTCAATACACTTTCCAGCAGCTTGCTTTAAACACTAAAAAACTCATCGACTCTTTAGGAATAAAACAGCTGGATGTTTTAGGACATTCTATGGGCGGTATGCTGGCCACCAGGTTTACGTTAATGTATCCTGAACTCACTCAAAAACTCATTCTAGTAAATCCCATAGGGCTGGAGGACTGGAAACTAAAAATACCTTATCAGAGTGTAAATGACTGGTACCAGCAGGAGCTTAAAAAAGATTATGAAAGTATAAAAAACTACGAAAAAGAAAGTTATTATGCAGGAGAGTGGAACGAAGATTACGCGAAATGGGCAAAATTACTGGCAGGCTGGACGCTTAATGAAGATTATTCTCTTATCGCCTGGAATTCTGCCCTTACCTATGACATGATCCTTACGCAGCCAGTGGTGTATGAATTTGAAGAAATTGAGGTTCCTACTCTGCTTATTATTGGCACACGGGACCGGACGGCACTGGGGAAAAATCTGGTTTCTGAAGAGGTAAAGGCGACCATGGGGCTGTATGACCAACTGGGAAAAGAAACTGCACAAGAAATCCCAAATGCAAAACTGGTTGAAATAGAAAACGTGGGACACCTTCCTCATATTGAAGCTTTTGATCGTTTTATAGAACCACTCCTGGAATTTATAAAATAGAAAGCGGTCTAAACCGCGCCCTCTCCTTCCACCGTAAGTAAGGGAAGGCTCAACACAGGAATGGCAGCTCCAGAAGCCATTATCCTTGTTTTGCTCCTGTGTAGCAGGGATTCCCAAAAGTTGTATTTTTGGGGCACCATTATGAGCAAGTCCGCAGGTAAACGTTTAATCTCTTTTTCTATTTCTTTAATAATTTCATTAGATTCCACTTCCCTGTAGTGGTGGACCACATCTGTAAATTCTTCTTCTATAAGCGCACTCTCACACCTTCTTTTCATCAATTTCTGCACATGGAAAATTTCAATTTTTGAGTTGAAGAAATCAGCTAGCTCGCATATTTTCATAGAAATCTCATGCTTCCCTTCATTCATTTCATCATAAGCAAAAAGGATGTTTTTAATGCCGGAGAATTCGGCATCTACCGGTACAGCTAATACTGGATAACTTTGCTTCATAATTGCTGAAGTGGTAGTATTTCCAAATATATCCTGTGCCACAGATTTCCCGGCCATTCCCATGATTATCAAATCGGCCTTATATTTTTTAAAAAGGCGTTCCAGTTCTATGGTTACTTCCAGCATAAGCCCAGACTCGTAGTGGGATTCCAGGTGCTTCTCTTCCCATAACCATTTACATTTCTCTTGCAGTAACTGTTTGTTTTCCTCTTCCAGTTTGTTTAAAGCTTCTGCTGGCAAAATAGAATTTCCCAGGTGGATAGGAATATTAAAAGAATTAAAAAGAATGATCCTGGCTTGAATTTTACCTGCAAAGCCTGCAGCATAAAGAAGGGCGTTTTCAGCTTCAGGAGAAAAATCGGTGGCAACAATAATGGTTTTCATGATCCTGTGTTTTAAATCCCTGTTTAAATTTACAAATTTTATCAGGTTAAAGGAAGTTGGTTTTCATGTATTCTAAGATGATAAAAATCATATTTTACCCGATTTTGCGTTCTGTATTTACAGAGAAATGTTAATTTTAAATACCTGCGCCTTTTCCTTATTTTAGATGAGGCTAATTTGTATTTTTGCCGAAATACTCCAAATCATTTATGGCTAAAAAGAAGGCTAAAACAAGAAAAACACCCACAAAAAACTTTTCCAGGTCCCGTTTTAAATTAAACAGGCAGCAAAAAGTGGTTTTTGGCAGTTTCTTAATGTTGTTCGGGTTGGCCCTTATAGTAGCTTTTGTATCCTTCCTTTTTAACTGGCAGGCAGATCAAAGCGCTCTCAATCATTTTGCTGAAAGGCAAGTGGAGACCAAGAACTGGTTAAGCAAATTTGGAGCCCTTATTAGTGATTTCTTTATTTACCAGGGTTTTGGGATCGCCGCTTTTATTATTGGTTTTTTGGTGAGCCTAACCGGTATTTATCTTTTCTTCGACTTAAAAAAGCAGAACCTTCAAAGATTTTGGTTCTGGGGAATACTGGTAATGATCTGGCTTTCCATATTTTTTGGATTTTTTGCCGCAGACAATTCCCTTCTTGGCGGCAGGGTTGGGTTTGAAATAAACGATTTTCTTCAGGATTATCTCGGTTTCTTCGGAACCGTTTTGTTAATGCTTTTCCTCTTTATGGTTTACCTCACGTTGAGATTAAAGGTAACCCCGGAACTGGTAGGAAATTATATTAAATCTTCAAAAAAGGATTTCCAGTCTGAATTCCAAAAGGAAAAAGAAAATATTCCGGAAACCGAAGAAGAAAAAGACTGGAAAGAAGAAGTATTAGGTAAGGATGCTAAGGAAGCAGAAGCAGCTTCAGAAATAAAGCTTACCCCAAATTCTGAAAAGAAAAAAACCACTCCTCCCCCGCAGCCGGAAGAAAGCACAGAAGAAAATGAAGAAGTGGAAATGCAGGTGGAAACCGCTCCCGAGGAAGATGAATTAGATGAAGATAAACTTAGCGCCAAGGCAGTAAAGGATTTTGGCGAATTTGACCCTACATTGGAATTGAGCAACTATAAATTTCCCACTTTAGAACTTTTAAAGGATTATGGTGGAGGGATTACTATTAATCAACAGGAACTTGAGGAAAACAAGAACCGGATTGTTGAAACCCTCAAAAACTATAAAATTGAAATTGCCCAGATTAAGGCTACCGTGGGCCCAACCGTAACTCTTTATGAAATAGTACCGGAAGCCGGGATTCGAATTTCAAAAATTAAAAACCTGGAAGATGATATTGCCCTTTCACTATCAGCCCTGGGAATCAGAATTATTGCCCCAATCCCTGGACGGGGAACTATAGGGATAGAAGTTCCCAATAAAAATTCTACCATCGTTTCTATGCGTTCGGTAATTGCTTCCCCTAAATTTCAGAATGCCGAAATGGAACTGCCCATGGCACTTGGAAAAACCATTTCTAACGAAACTTTTGTGGTAGATCTTGCCAAAATGCCGCACATGTTAATGGCTGGTGCCACCGGCCAGGGGAAATCTGTTGGATTAAATGCCATTCTCACTTCCCTGCTTTACAGCAAACATCCCGCCGAGGTAAAATTTGTACTCGTAGATCCAAAGAAGGTGGAGCTTACCCTTTTCAACAAAATTGAAAGACATTACCTGGCAAAACTGCCGGACACCGAAGAAGCTATTATTACCGATAACACCAAAGTGATCCATACGCTTAATTCCCTGTGTATTGAAATGGACAATCGCTATGAAATGCTGAAGGATGCAATGGTGCGAAATATTAAGGAATACAACGTTAAATTCAGGAACAGGAAACTTAATCCCGAGAACGGACATAAATTTTTGCCATATATCATCCTGGTGGTAGATGAGTTTGCAGATTTAATCATGACGGCAGGAAAAGAAGTAGAAACCCCAATTGCCCGCCTTGCACAACTTGCCCGGGCTGTAGGGATACATTTGATTATCGCCACACAAAGGCCGTCAGTAAATGTGATTACAGGTATTATTAAGGCCAACTTCCCGGCCCGTATAGCTTTTAGAGTGACTTCCAAAATAGATTCCAGGACGATCCTGGACAGCCAGGGAGCAGATCAGTTAATTGGCCGCGGGGATATGCTTTTCACGCAGGGGAGTGAAATGAAACGTTTACAGTGTGCTTTTGTAGACACGCCTGAAGTTGATAAAATCACCGAATTTATAGGCTCGCAGAAAGCTTATCCAGATGCGCACCTGCTGCCGGCATACGAAGGCGAGGAGAATGGCACAGGACTTGATATAGATGTGAGCGAAAGAGACAAGCTCTTTCGGGAAGCCGCAGAGGTTATTGTAACCGCCCAGCAGGGCTCGGCTTCTCTGCTACAACGTAAATTAAAACTTGGGTACAATCGCGCCGGTAGAATAATAGACCAACTGGAGGCCGCTGGCATTGTGGGCCCTTTTGAAGGCAGCAAGGCAAGGCAGGTTTTAATTACAGATTTAGCAGCACTGGAACAATTATTAAATGAAGGCTCTTAAAGCCATAGAGGCAAAAAAGTTAAATTAGCGCCTGAAAAATGACCACTGATAATGAAAAAATTAATCTTTTTATTTACTGCTCTTATAAGCATGGGATTGAGCGCCCAGAATTCTGATAAAGCTGAAGCATTGCTAAACGAAGTTTCTTCCAAAGTAAAATCTTACGATAATATGGTAATTGACTTTAAATATGCCCTGGAAAATACCGCTGAAAATGTAAGCCAGGAAACCCGTGGGGATGTAAGCATTAAAGGCGATAAATATGTTTTAAACCTTATGGGTACCACCCAGATGTTTGACGGAAAAAAAATCTACACCATTATTCCTGAAGACGAAGAAATAAATATCTCCAATTATGTTGAAGAAGACAGCAACAGCATCACTCCCTCAAAAATGTTTACCTTCTATCAGGATGGTTATAATTATAAATGGGACATTACCCAGGATGTAAAAGGAAGAAAAATCCAGTATGTAAAACTCATCCCAAAAGACAGTGATGCGGAAGTAAAAAATATCCTCCTGGGTATTGACACGCAAACCAAGAACATCTACAACCTTATCCAGACGCAGGATAACGGAACAAAAATCACCATTACCGTAAAAAGTTTTAAAACCGATCAGCCTTTGGCCCAAAATCTCTTTACTTTTGACGCCGACAGGTATTCCAACTACTACATTAACAGATTAGACTAGATTGAAAATATTAGATCGGTACATATTAACCAGTTACCTCAAGACCTTCTTTTCCGTATTTGTAATTCTCATGTTCATCTTTGTACTGCAAACTATTTGGCTGTACATAGGTGAACTGGCGGGAAAGGACCTTGATGCAGAAATTATCTTTAAATTTTTGCTTTACTTCTCGCCAAAGCTTATTCCGCTGGTCCTGCCCCTTACCATCTTGCTCACCTCTATTATGACCTTCGGTAATTTTGCTGAAAATTATGAATTTGCAGCAATGAAATCTTCCGGGATTTCCCTGCAAAGAGCCATGAGAGGTCTTACGATATTCATTTTTCTGGTTAGCTTAACCGCCTTCTTTTTTGCGAACAATGTAATTCCCGCGGCAGAATTTAAATCTATAAACCTTCGGAAAAATATTGCCAAATTAAAGCCGGCAATGGCGATAACTGAAGGTATTTTTAATGAAGTTGGAAATATTAACATTAAAGTTGAAGATAAAAGCGGGGACAACGGCCAGTATCTTACCGATGTTATTATTCATAAGAAAGGGCCAAGAAGTGGCAATTTTACGGTAATGAAAGCCAATAAAGGAGAATTGGTTGGCAGCACAGAGTCAGACGTGCTTTCCCTTGTTTTGAAGGATGGCAATTATTATGATGAGATCCAGCCCAATGACCCCGGGAAAAGAAGGGATAAACCTTATGCAAAAAGTTATTTTGAAGAATATACCATTAATATTGATCTATCTGAATGGAATGATGTGGATATGGAAGATGAAACTTATCGAAATACCCAGGGAATGCTAAAAATTTCAGAACTGCGCCAAAGCATAGATTCTTTTTCCACTACTTATAACCGCGAGATCAAAAGCTTTAAGAACAATATGTATGGGCGTACCGGAATTACTACTATTGGCATGAATTTTAAGCCTGCAGATACCACTGCTGAAATTGGAAATTCCATACTGGATCTATACAGCGCACAACAGGCGGCTCAAATTGCCGGATTTGCCACAGGATCTGTAGAAGCAGCCCTCTCCCATCTTAACCTTAAAAAAAATGAAATAAAGGCCAACACCAAACAGCTTAACAAGTTTGAAATTGCCCTGCATGAAAAATATGCGCTGGCGGTGGCCTGTTTTGTACTTTTCTTTGTTGGTGCTCCCCTTGGCGCTATAATTAGAAAAGGAGGAATGGGTTTACCAATGGTAGTGGCTATTTTGTTATTTCTTACCTATCATTTTATAGGTATTTTCGCTAAAAATTCTGCGGAAGATGGTAGCCTGAGCCCTTTTATTGCCACCTGGCTTTCTACTTTTATTATGTTACCACTGGGAATTTTTCTAACTTATCGTGCTACTACAGACCAGGGATTGTTTGTTATGGGCAATTTTTTTGAACCCATAAAACGGCTCCTCAAAAAAGCCGGAATCACAAAGGGAAAAGTTAAAAAGGATTAAATACCTTTGCATCCCAAAATTCAACATCATGGTAGAAATTAAAGAAACCCGAAATCTTTTGAAACTGGACAATATTAAAGATGCTATAAATGACATTCGGGCCGGAAAGGCGGTAATTGTTGTAGATGACAAAGACCGGGAGAATGAAGGAGATTTTGTAGCTGCTGCAGAAATGGTAACGCCTGAAATGATAAATTTTATGGCCACCCATGGAAGAGGGCTTATTTGTGCTCCAATTACTGAAGACCGCTGTAAAGAACTCCGCCTGGAAATGATGGTGGGTACCAATACAGATCCCATGGAAACTGCTTTTACAATTTCAGTAGATCTGAAGGGCAAAGGAGTTACTACAGGAATTTCTGCTGCAGACAGGGCAAAAACGGTAAAATCTCTTATAGATCCTGAAACCAAACCTTACGATTTAAGCAGGCCCGGGCATATTTTTCCGCTTAAGGCAAAAGAAGGCGGGGTGCTGCGAAGAACCGGGCATACTGAAGCGGCAATAGATTTTGCGCGTCTGGCAGGTTATGCTCCTGCAGGGGTGATTGTAGAAATAATGAATGAAGACGGTACCATGGCCCGCCTGCCCCAGCTTATGGAAGTTGCAAAACGTTTTGACCTAAAAGTGGTTTCTATTGAAGACCTGGTGGCCTACAGGATGCAACACGATTCCCTTATAGAGAAAAAAGAAGATTTTGATGTGGAAACCAGGTTTGGAAAATTCAGGCTTAAAGCATACAGACAAACCACAAATGGCCAGGTGCATATAGCGCTTACCAAAGGAAAGTGGAAACCTGAAGAACAGATCCTGGTAAGAATGAATTCTACTTTGGTTAATAATGATATTTTAGGAACCTTAACCAATAATGCCGATAAAAAGCTGGACGGGATGTTCCGTGCCATTAATGAGGAAGGCAGGGGTGCAATTGTTTTCATTAATCCTGAAAACCAGTCGAGTAATTTACTCAACAGGTTAACAGAGTTAAAAGAAATTCAGAAAAGAGGAGAATTAAAAGCGCCCCCGGTACATATGGATAATAAAGATTTTGGGATTGGAGCCCAGATTCTTCATGATCTTGAAATTCATAAAATAAAACTGCTTTCCAACTCACAGCAAACAAAAAGAGTGGGAATGGTGGGTTATGGACTGGAAATTACAGATTATGTAAATTACTAATCCAATTCAATTATTACATCTTCCAAGGGCCTTCTAACCTTTTTGAAGCTGGAGAACATGTCATCTTCAGCCCGGTAACCTATTGGCAGCACCAGTACCGACTTTAAATTATGTTCGGCTAATTTCAAATATTCATCATATTTACCAGGTTCAAAACCTTCCATAGGGCAGGCATCAATTTCTTCCGTTGCACAAACAGTAAGCAACGTGCCCAGGGCAAGGTAAGCCTGGTTTACAGACCACAAGGCTATCTCATCTTCTGGTTTGGTTTTAAAATCTTCTATCAGAAATTCTTTAAAAGGACTCAGGATCTCTTCGGGAGTTTCACGAATATGTTTTACCCTTGTAAAATAACTTTCAATAAACTCCCGTCCTACTTCCTTTTCTATACATAAAATTAATACATGGGACGCCGTACTTACCTGCAGTTGATTCATACTAAATTCCTTCAGCTTCTCCTGAATTTCTTTATTCTGAATAACCACCATTTTTATTGGCTGCAGGCCATAAGAAGTAGCGGTAAGGTTAAAAGCCTTCTTCAGGATCTCAATCTTAGCTGAAGGCAGAATTTTTTCAGAAGCAAATTTTTTTGTCGCGTATCGCCATTCCAGGGCTTCAATATTACCCATAATAATGAATTTTAAAGATTCTTTGCAAATTTAAACAATGAAAAATCGTTGTGCCTACAAATAGGATAAATTAAACCTATACATCAAATTTTATTGGCTATATTCGAATCACTTTAACTTTCATGTTTACATGAGACTGATAAAAAAAATTATCCTCACTTTTTCTATTTGCGTGGTCCTGGCCAGTTTAATCGTGTTGGGGTTTGAAGCATACCTCAAGAAAGATACGGCCAACCTCATTTATGATCAAATTGAAAATGTACCCACTGCCAATACTGTAATTGTTCTTGGGGCCAGCGTACATTCTAACGGTAAGCTTTCCCCCGTGCTGGAGGATCGCATGGAAACAGCAATAGAGCTGTACCAGGCCGGTAAAGTTGAGCAGTTTCTTGTCTCCGGAGACCATAAAACCGAAGACTATGACGAAGTAGGTGCAATGAAGAATTACTTGTTGCAAAGAGGCGTCCCTGCAAATAAAATACTGGAAGACCATGCAGGTTTTGATACTTATGACAGTATGTACAGGTCTGATGAAGTAATAGGAATTAAAGATGCCATTGTGGTTACCCAGCGGTTCCATTTGCCCAGAACCATGTTTATAGCAAAAAACCTGGGATTGAATTATATTGGTTATGTGGCAGATAAAAAGAAATATAAAACCTCCACCCGCCTGATGAGACGTGAAAAACTTGCCAATTTTAAGGCCTTGTGGGAAGTAATTACCGATGGTAAACCTACCACTTTAAAGAAAAGGCTGGAATAAATTTTCCTATCTTTAAACTTCTAACCTTAAAACCAATAATTATGTTACAGTGGTTACTGCATCGATGCTGCCGTTTTACTTGCTGCCGCAAAAATGATGTCTAAAGTAGAATTAAAAGGCTTCAAAACAGCTTTACTGGTTGCTTTAATAATTGGAGTGCTTAGTTTTTTGCTTAGCTGGTTGCTCACCGCGGTACTAAATATTGCCACACTTGGAATATTCTATTTCCTGGGCCTTGGCTTTATAACCCGCATCATTGCTTATGCCATAGTTATTGAAATTGCTGATAAATTAAGTAGTGATTTCAGAACGGTTGGCTTTGCCCCTTCCTTATGGCTGGCTATAATTCTTGCTGTAGTTGGCGCGATTATAGACGCTATACTTTTTTAGGAAGGTGAAAATAGTTAAATCCGGGTTCAAAATATATTTAAATTGAACCCGGCTTTTATGACCTGAACAGGTATTTGAATTTACTCTTTCGCTTCCACCAAACTAAAAAACCGGTTAGCGGCAGAGAACCGCAAATAAGACTGGCAAAAAACATCATCACTTTTCCGGGAATACCCAGTATGGCTCCTACGTGTATATCGTAATTAGCATCTATTAGCCGCTCCCCAAAATTCTTCTCTTTATAATCGCGGATATTAATAAGTGCTCCTGAATATTGATCAAATTGCAGTGCATGGCTTTTATAGTATACCCCTTCGTATTCCTGAACATACACATTTATGGCCCCTGTCTCTCCGGAAGCCGGCGTAAACCGAAAGCCGTTTGATTCCGGATAAGCCTGTACGGCATTATGATATGCGACATCAATGGGATGGGCTATTTTTGCTGCGGAAGGATTTGATTGTTTATATTCAATTTCAGGAGGTGTTGTACTAAGTGCTCCTGCTGTATAAACTAATCCTTTCATCCACGTAAAAGCCCAGACCATCCCTGTAATAGCCAAAATAAGCGCCAGGGAAGAAACATAGAAACCCAGGATGTTATGAAGGTCGTAATTTTTACGTTTCCAGCTGGTAGAATCCTTCCACTTAAAGGAAAAACGTTGTTTTGCCGCGTTCCTGCTAACTGGCCACCAAAGAATGATACCACTTATTAACATTATGACAAAAATAAATGTTGCCCATCCCACTATAGGCTGCCCTATTTCGGTTTTGAGCAACAGGCTCCAGTGCAAAAATTTAATAATATTGAAGAAATCATATTCTTCATCATAAACGTCTAGAATTTCACCGGTATATGGATTTATATAAATAGCCTTGTAATATTCCAGGTTTCCAAAATAGGTTATAGCATCAGGATTGGTTTTATAAGCATAGAACACCCAGCTTTTTTCCGGCGAATTGTAAATATATGCCCAGGAAATTGGCATTTCCGGACCTATATGGTCCTGTGCTCTTTGCCAAAGTTCAGAGACGGGTAAAGGATTTTCTTCTGGAATCACATAAAGTTCATCTTTTCGTATCTGCTCATTTATTTCAGCACTAAAAACAAATATACAGCCGGTAACGGCAAGAAGAAATACAATGATCCCGGAGAGCAGCCCAAGCCATAAATGGAGTTTTCCTATCCATTTTTTCAGGGTGTGATTCCGCTTCTTTTTCATGCCAGGGCAGGTTTTTTAGAGCTGTTCTTTTTTTTTCTTATATCTTTTTCCCCACCACAGCAAAAATCCGCTAACAGGTAATCCGGCAACAAATAAGCTTACAATAAAAGCAATTATTTTTCCGAAGAAGCCAAAATATTGTCCCGTATGCAGGCCGTAGTTCATTTCCTGAAATTTTAACCCAGGACTTTTCTCCTCATAAAATTTTGATTGAAGCAGCTTTCCCGATTGCGGATCAAAATAAAAATTAGATTGATGGTCAAATTCCAGGGCTTCCGGATAAGCACCTGTCACTACAGGTTCCTCTGGCGACTGCTGCCATACAAATACCATCCCGCTCTCCGGCAGCAAATTTCTGGTTTGCTCATATGCATGGTCTACAGCAGCAGGCTTTACTTCTTCCCCAGGCTTTACTTTTATGGAAATTTGATCTTCAGGATGATCCTGTCCTAAATTGCCAATTTTATAAAAACTTTCGTGCACCCAATCATAACAAATTCCCAGGCCTGTAATTGCAATAAGCAACGCCAGGATAGAAACATAAATCCCCGTAATCCTGTGCCAGTCATAATTAACGCGTCTCCAGCGTGCCTTCCATTTTATGCTGAAATTTTTACTGAACTTCTTTTTTTTCTTTGGCCACCAGAGCACGATCCCTGTGATTAACATGATCACAAAAATGATTGTTGAAATTCCCACAATCTGCCTCCCTGTATTCTCCGGAAGAAGAAGGTGCATGTGAAGATCTTCAATAATGCTGAAGAAATCTTCTTGCATGTTCTGAATGTGAATAAGTTCTGCGGAATAGGGGTTAAAATACAGCTGATGTGGTTTCCCCTGCAGGGTAGTATAGACCTGTGCAGGCCTTTCCCGGTTTTGATAAACCACCATACTGGCATCAGCTTCAGGATATAACTGTTTTACTTTTTGCTGAATTTGAGAAGGCTTTACAAAAGGTTTATCCTGAAGTTGTACCGTGCGCCATTCATAAACCAAATCTTTCACCTCATCTTGAAAGGCGTAAATACAGCCTGTAATGGCTACAGTAAAAACAACAATTCCTGAAGCCAGCCCCAGCCAAAGATGTATCCGGCCCGTCCACTTTTTAAAGAAATTATGTTTTTTATTCTTCATTTTCAAAATAAAAAAGCCGCCTGAAAAGCAAATATTATTTCCAGGCGGCTGTTCTTCAATTCAACAATTAAAATTTATAAGTTAAACTGGCCAGGAAATTCCTTGGCATTTGCGCATTGATAGTGGACCAACCGGCATAGTAATCTTTATTTCCAATATTGTTCAGCTTTAGGTTGATCGAGAATTTTTCAACATTGTAAAATACTGCAGCGTTAAAAACGGTGTAAGATGGTAAAGTGAAAACGCCTCCCAGCTGCCGGTTAAAAATCATATTCTCCCCTGCATAATTTCCTCCTAAACCAATCCCAAAGCCTTTGAGGCCACTCATTTGAAACTTATAACTCGCCCATAGATTTGCCATATCCTGAGGCCCCGCAGATTCCGGCCTTCTGCCTAAAAAGTCGGTTTGGTCAGATTCAGTTAATTCGCTCTCATTGTGGCTATACCCGGCAATAAGGTTCAAACCATCCACGGGATTAGCAGTAATACTGGCTTCAAATCCGCGGCTATATAGCTCCCCATCCTGCACATAAAAAAATGGTCTTCCGGTTTCCTCCATCACCATATTAGAGACCTGGATATCGTAGTAACTTAGTGTAGCCAGAAGCCTGTTTTGCAACAAATTAAATTTGGCACCAACTTCCAGTTGCCTGGCATGTTCAGGATCAAAAGTTACGGTATTAGTATTGCCCTGGGCAGGATCTCCTTCTTCCTGTGGAGCCACATTACTAAACCCATCCATATAATTGGCAAATATGGAAACTTTATCCAATACCGGTTGATAAACCACTCCAAACTTAGGAGAAAGGGCCGTCTGGCTGTTGGTTTCACTTTCAAACTGGTCTATCCTTAAACTTGCCATTGCAGAAAGTGCCGGGGTGAAATTAATCACATCAGAAGCATAGGCGCTGTAAACTTCTTCCTGGGTCTGGTTGTTGTTTCTGGGCGCATTCCGCAGTAAATAGTCCACACCCTGGCTGGAGAGGATTCCATTATCATTATTGGTAACATACGCGGCAGGTTCATAAATACCATACACACTCTGGTTAATGTTCTCCAGGCTGGCATCACCAATATAGATATTGCCATTGCTAATATAGCCCGTACTGTTGTCTGTCACCTGGCGATTATAATAATCCAAACCAACTACCATGCGGTTTCTCATTCCGGCAATTTCAAAATCCCCGATAAAATTTTGCTGAATATCGGTAGTAAGCGTGGTAGAGTTCTGGTTGTTCATGTAGCGGGTAAAGACCACCCCTTCATCCAGGTTAGTCACTTCTCCTTCAACTTCATCCTGGCCCTGGTAAAACCGCGTGGTTTCATAAAGGTAGGAGTAATAACCTTTAGATTTGGCTGAACCTCTTGACACTGCTGTTTGGGAAGTCCATTTGTCTGAAAGTTCATAGAACATTTGCCCCTGCAGGCTAAAGGTTGGGTTTTCAAGCACAAGATCGTTACTCGTGTAAGAACGTTCAGGATCATATCCCAGCTCTTCAATATTATGTACCCTTAATGGAGCTCCACGGTCTACAAAAAGCATGGTTGGATTAGTGCTTTGCCCGTTATAGAATTCGGTGTTCAGGTAAAAAGACAGGCGGTCATTTACTTTATAGCTTAGGGAAGGGGCTACAAATAAGGAATTTTTAAACCCGGCATCCTGGAAACTCTCCTCCCGGTTGTATGCCGTATTTACACGCAGGGCCACATCGCCGGATTCATCCAGCGGAGTATTCACATCTGCAGTAATACGGTTTAACCCAAAGCTTCCTATGGTATAGGTAATATCCCCGCCAAAATAGCGGTAAGGCTTTTTTGTGGCAATGTTAATAAGCCCACCGTAAGAAATAAGGCTGCTCCCGTAAAGGGTGCCTGAAGGCCCTTTAATTACCTCAACCCGTTCGATATTGGCGGGATCAGGGCTTCCATTGGTTACCGCCGGGAGACCATTAACAAGGGTAGGCTGTACGGAAAAGCCCCTTAGAGAAAAATAACCTGCACCATCATTTCCCCTTCCGGTAGATTCCCATAATTTAAAGATTCCCGGCACATTTTTAAGGGCATCATCAAAGTCGGTAACCACCTGTTCCTTCATCAATTCAGTGGTAATAGTATTATAAACCTGAGGGTTTTCGATATCCTTTAACGGAAGTTTTGCCACATATTCACTTTTAGTACGTGTAAAGACATTGTTATTTCCGTTGGCACGAAGCACCACTTCTCCCAGCTGCTCTTCCTTACTGTTTAAAATAATATTAGGAACAGTAGTGGTTCCTCCGCCTTGTACTGAAACTGCTATTTCCCTGGTCTGGTAACCCACGTAAGAAATCCTGAGGGTATAATTGCCTTCCGGCATCCTGGAGAGAGTGAAGGCTCCATCTCTTCCTGATTCGGTTCCTATAGTGGTTCCTTCAATATCAACATTGGCATTAGAGACGGCCGCCCCATTGCTGTTCATAATTCTCCCCACAAGTATTCCTGTATCCTGGGCAGAAACGGATTGAAGTACTGCCGGCAGGAAGATGAACAAAAGGTATTTTTTAATCATTTTAGTAGTAGTTTTTATTTAGACTTGTTTTAAATAATGGACAAATGTAGAAAGGGAATTTCTAAAATAAAAGCTTATTTAGAATTAATTTAAATAGAAAATAGAAACTAATTATTAACTGCTTCTGCATCAGCATCTTACCTGCTTCCATTATTAGCCTTCGCTATAACACTACTTTAAAAATTGATATGGATTTAACCTTGACCGGAAGGGATAACTTTATATTTGCACTTAAATTTTACATTCATGATTAAACTGATTGTAACAGATATGGATGGGACACTGCTAAATGACCAGCACGAACTACATCCCGATTTTTGGAAAATGGAAGAAGCTTTAACCGAAAAAGGGATTATGTTTTCTGTGGCCAGCGGCAGGCAGTTTTATAACCTGGAAGCAAAATTTGAAAAAATAAAGGACAGAATGCTCTTTTTTGCTGAAAATGGGACGCACGTGGTTCATAAGGGAAAGGAGCTGTATGTAAACCCTTTAGACAGAAAGGCTGCAATGGAATTTATTGATATAGGCCGGCAAATTGAAGGTGCCCATCTGGTTTTATGTGGTAAAGAATCGGCTTATGTTGAAAGTGAACAGCAAGAATTTATTGGGGAGGTTCAGAAATATTATAAACGCCTGCAAAAAGTAGAAGACCTTCAAAAAGTAGAAGACACCATACTTAAAGTTACTATTTGCGATTTTAAGGGAGTTGAAGAACATACTTTACCTCACTATAAAAGTTTTCAGGAAGAGTACAAAGTTGCCGTTGCTGCAAAAATTTTTCTTGATATTACCTCTTTTACAGCCAATAAGGGTAATGCTATTGAAGGCGTGCAGAAAGAACTGCAGATTTCTCCTGAAGAAACCCTTGTTTTCGGAGATTATCTGAACGACCTGGAAATGATGAAAATGGCCAGATACAGCTACGCGATGAAGAACGCCCATCCTGAAATTTTAAGTGCCAGCCGTTATGTAACCAGCCATGATAATAATGAGAACGGGGTGCTTAGAACAATTGAATCGCTAGGCTTATTAAATGGAGAAATGAAAGAAGCTTAAAGAAGTTTTAGAAAAGTCAGATCAGATCAGAATTCTTAAAAAAAACTATTTTACAATTACATTTGTTGTATCCAATCCGCTGTTCCCGCTTACGGGATCAAAAGCATAAACCATAATATCATAATTCCCGGGATCTAATCTTGTTGTGGCCGTAAAAGTGCTTGGCTTTTCTGCAGATTCCAAGGAAATCTCTTGTAATTGATTTGGCCCACGGCTAATAATGGCCTTTATTTCATATTGATTTGCATCCCACAAACCTTCCTCTGTTACCGGACAGCCACACATCATTACAATATTTGCTTTTATTTCAACGTGTTTTTCTGCAACAACAGTCTCATGGGTTTGGTGAGAGAGAATATTCACTGCAAATCCTGGTAGTTCCAGCACAAGGCCATCTCCTGTAATATCTTTACCTGGAAATAACCAAAGTTGCGTGGAAGAAGTCACCGCAGCCTGTTTACTGTTCAGGGGGCCGTGAGCCTCTACAGTCACAAACACCGGCTTTTTTAATTCCAAAATTGCAGTAAACCCTGCCGTATTGTTATCACTTAGACCCTGATACCGCTCATGAGCCTGCTTCATAATCTTTTCGGTATTCCCGGTATCTCCCTCTGTAACACCTTCAGCAAGAATCTTTCCCGTTTCTGCATTTTTAATGAGAATCCTTGCCCCTCCCATAGAGCTTCCTATAAATTTAGCGTCTTTCGCCCTGGCTCTAACCGTAATCGAAGTTTCCTGAGCCTGTGCCAGCACGCAGCATAAAAGAAAAAGAACTAGGAAGCAGCTTCTTGATAATAAATGGGAAATTTTCATCACTGTAATTTTTAACCAGCACAAAGGTAAGGAGAAATGTCAGGATGCCATTTCCTTATCCTGAATTTGCGGTGCTTCTGGTTGTTTAAAGTTTCTTGGATCTGCCTGATATTCTTCTACATAATTCCTCAGGGTTTCCAGTTCTTCCTCGTTAAGGTCATCTGCTTTAAAATCTTTGGCCAGATTAAGCCATGGGGCAGGAGCATCAAAATTATACTTTCCAAAAACCATAAATGGCGTACCGTTATGTTTGATCTGGTTCTTTTCCAGCTCCCACATCTCTGCCCAGTCATATATAAATTTGGCATCCTGCATTTTTAGTCGCACACAGGCATGACTGGCAGGAAACCCAGGCATATTATACTGGTGTACTCCCACCCCATCAAAATTAAGAAAGTTAAAATAGTACGGCAGGATCCAGGCATCATTAACGGTGCTTACTTTTCGCTTCGCTTTATAATTTCCATAATGAAGGCCGTTTGGTGTAGGCGTGGATTGCTTCCCGGAACTTACCGGACCCCAATGAACCAGTTTTCCTGATTCATATAAGGCAAACCCCTGTATCCTTTGTGCAATGAGCACCGCCTTGGGTATAGAATCCAGGAGATCGAGTTTCTTTGGAAAAGGGCTGTAGAGAAGAAAATCCTTACTTAAAGTATCTGGTATAATAACAGGAATTCCAGGCTTAACCCGGTATTCCTCAATCCGGTTAAGAGCAAAGATCATTGCCCTTTCTTCATCGGTATACTGTGCTTTAAGACTATCCAGTGCCTGCCTGGTTTGCAGGGAATCCATACTATAATGTATGGCGATTCTTTTCTCCTCTTTCGGCTGTTCCTTTTGCTTTTTTTTTATAATTGTATCGGTAACAGGTGCTTCCTGTACCGGTTGTTTCTCTTTATCTAAATCCTTAGAACAGGAAGCAAGAAGGCAACAAATAAGAAGTAGGGAAAACTGCTTCAATTTAATCTTATAGTAGAACAAAATCTAATTTCCGGTTTGATTAATAGATAAACAAAATTACCTTACTGTCTCTTTACAGAAAGCCAAGGAATAGTTAATAATTTGTTGATCTAAGTATAAAAATTTTAATGTTACCCTCATTCACTTAAATTCTTTAACTTACTGAATTTAAAATTAGAGTTATGGAAAACAGACGTACATTTTTGAAAAAATCGGGATTATTCCTGGCAGCTTCCACCTTACCCTTTCCCGGCCTTTTTTCTGCTCAACCTGCCAAAAAACTTGGCGTGGCCCTGGTGGGGCTTGGATATTACAGCACCAATTTGCTGGCTCCCGCCTTAAAGAAAACAGAATATTGTGAGCTAAGGGGAATTGTAACCGGTAGCCCGGAGAAAATTCCGAAATGGCAAAAGCAATACAACATTAAAGATGCTAACGTTTACAATTATGAAAACATGCATCGCATTGCCAACAACAGTGATATTGATGTGATTTATGTTGTTCTTCCCAACAGCTTACATGCAAAATATGCCATTAAAGCAGCTAATGCGGGAAAACATGTATGGTGCGAAAAACCTATGGCCAAAACCGCAGAGGAATGCCGTTCGATTATTGAGGCCTGCAATAAAAACAAAGTAAAGCTGTCTATAGGCTACAGGATGCAACATGAGGCAAACACCCAAACCATTATGAAGTGGGCAGAAACCAAACCCTTTGGAGCAATTGAAGGCTTAAAGGCAAATGCCGGTTTTTACGGTATCAACATAAGCCCCTGGAGGTTAGAAAAAGAAATGGGCGGTGGCGCCATGTACGATATGGGCGTATATTCCTTAAACGGAGCAAGATATTCTACAGGTATGGAACCCGTTGCCGTAAGTGCAACCCAAAGCACAAGCCGCCCGCAAATGTTTGATGAAGTAGATGAAACCACCATTTTTACCCTGGAATTTCCGGAAGGAATTACCGCTAACTGCCGTACCAGTTTTGGAGAAAGTTTGAACCGGTTGGATATAGACTGCGCCAACGGCGGCTATTACCTGGACCCGTTCCAGGCTTACTCAGGAGTAAAAGGAAAAGCGAGTGACGGAACTGTTTTAGAACCTTTTGGAAAGAACCAGCAGGCGGTGCAAATGGATGATGATGCGCTGGCTATTATTAATGACCGCCCGGTAATTGTTCCCGGAGAAGAGGGTTTAAAGGATATTGTTATTGTGGAAAAAATTTATGAATCTGCCAGTAAAAATGGTCAAAGGTTAACTCTATAAAAGAGCATACAAAGAAACATACCCCTGTTATAATGGAATTTTTATAATGGTTTCTACCCCCTGGCCATTTTCCCTGTTGCGGATTTCAAAAAGGTATTCTTTGCCATAAAGGTTCTTCAACCTGTCGTCTATATTCTTTAATCCTACTCCCTTTTCCATGAGCTCTGCGTGAGACTGGGTGATTGAAGCCCCATCATTGGTGATTTTCAGAACAAATCTTTTCTGCTCACTATATACGGCAATATTAATGTGCAGGTCTGTATGGTCATAAGAGTAGCCATGTTTTATAGAATTCTCTATTAAAGGCTGTAAGAGCAGGGCCGGAATTTTTTTATATCGGAGAGGTTCTTCAATCTCTTTGGTTATTTTTAAATGATCTGAAAACCTTACATGAAGAATATTGAGATAGTATTCCAGAATGCGGAGTTCTTCATCCAGGTTAATCTCGGTACTCTCGCTTTTATACAGAATTTCTCTGAGGAAATCGCTTAAATCTGCAATGGTATCTTTGGCCTTTCCTGCATCAATATCTGTTAAAACCGAAATGGAATTAAGCGTATTGAACAAAAAGTGGGGCTGCAATTGGGAAGAAAGCATTTTCATTCTTGCCCTTACGATCTGGTTTTCCAGTTTCACATGCCTTTTCTCGGCCGCCTTTACCTGTTTAAGATAATAATAGGTGTAAACAATGAAGACCATTGCAAAATAGATAAGGAAATTGAGATCTATCACAAACATAAAGGCATACACACTTTCACTAAAATCATATTCCGCTAAAGTCTGGCGGCCCGTTAAGATGATGTAAAAATCAAGGATAAGGCGTATCACCATACCAATTACAATAGATAAAATGGTATGGAAGGTGATGATCCTTACCCAGGAATAATTCTTATTCAGGAAGCGTTTGGTACTTATGGCAATTATGGTCATGTAACTTACCACTATTACATAGTCCAGCAGGATGTTATGAAAAAGGAAAGAGGTCCAGGAAAAGGATTCATCATGCATCACCACGCTTTGCATGTAGGCTACTTTTGCGATAAGAACAACATCAAATAACAGATAAAAACCCGCCAGTAGCAGGACGAGTTTTATATCGATATATTTTTTACGAATGGTATCAAGGGTCATTTAAATTCCGATTTTTTCCAAAAATTCTTCCTTATGGGATTTGCTTACCCGCAGTAGCCTGTCATCAATCATTCGCGCATCAATTTCTGAAAATTCTGAATGAACAATTTCCTGTATATGTTCCAGGTTAATGATGCTGGACCTGTGGATTCGCAAAAAATTATCGCTATTCAGGCTTTCAGATAAAGTGTTTAAAGATTCCCTTAAGACGTACTTATTATTATTGGTATAGATTTCAGCATAATAGCCTGAAGCCAGGATGTAAAGAATTTTGTCCGGATCGATAAGAGCCGTTTTATTGCCCTGTTTCACAGCAATTTTATTGGCGCTTTTGAGATTTGAATTAGATTTGGAATAGGTATGGAATAATTCCATCATCCGCTTTTCAAAATGAGAATCTGCTTCTGTTTTCGTAGTTTTCAGGATTTTATCTATGGTTTTAAAAAAACGCTGATCCTTAAACGGCTTCAGAAGAAAATCAAATGCTTCCACATCAAAAGCCTTTAGCGCATAATTATCGTACGCGGTCACAAAAATCACAATAGGTTTGGGCTTTATTTCCACCTTTTGTAACACCTCAAACCCGTTCATGTCTTTCATATTAATATCTAAAAAAACCAGGTTGGGTTTCCGCGAATTAATTTCGGCTATAGCAGTTTGACCGTTGGTACATTCCCCAATAATCTCAATTTCATTAACATCTTCCAAAAGATTTACTATCCTTCTTCTGGCAAGTTCTTCATCGTCAACCACAAGTGCCTTCATAAATTTAATCCTGAAAATTGAATATTACTAATTTCCATATTTTCATTTTAATAATGCTGTTTATTTCTGAAAAATTATAAACCTAAAAAAAAGCTACCGGAAATATTTCCGGCAGCTGCTTTTTATAAAAGGATAAGTTATTAGCCTCTTAATTACTTGCTAAGCCCGCTATACCTTCTTCCCGGCCATCTAACTTAATGCGTTGTTTCTCTCCATCTTTTTCAAGTTTCATACGATAAGTGGCTTTATCTATATACTCTCCGGTACCACGTGCAACAACTTTGTTACGGGTAATTGTCCAGCCTTTATGATCTCTTAGGACCGCACGGGAAATAGCTGTTGGAAGAGGAATATCTTTAAATTTTTGAAAGGTTCTTGTTAAGTTTCCTTCTTTATCGAAATCTGCCTGAAGATAACCATTTCCATTTTCAAAGGTAATTACATAGGTATCGTATTTTCTATCGCCCACTTCTGCAATAAAATTGTGAATATCGAAGTTGGCGTTCATAAACCCAATAGGATTCTTTAAAAATTCGCCGGTAAATTTTTCTTTCACTTTATAGGAATAGCTGTCTCCCATTCTTTCAATTTTTACATCCAGAGGTGCAAATCCCACCTTTGCTTCTTCCAGTTGTGTAATTTTCTGATCTTTCTGAGCATTCCCATAGGTACAAACCATTAATAATGTTAGCAATAAGATTAGGTTTTTCATGATTATTTGTTTTTTAAAGTTAATATTATACGTTATTTGATTGATGATTATGAAGCTAAACTACAGGAAACCTCCCTTCTAAAAAGGACAAATGATGCCAACACCTTTAAAAAAGTAATTGAAAGACCTATGGATGATTTAAACACCAGCACAACGCAACAGGATCCTTTTTTGTATGTAAATGGCTTTTAACCAGTATATTATATTTTTCACATCATAATCTTAGAGATTCACTGCATCTGCAGCAGAAAATAAGCCTGTAACCTCGTGAAAGCTGCTCCTGTAACTCTTTTTATCTTTTGGGCTCAAAGAGAAGGAGTTTACAGGAAGAATTTTTAAATTCATACCCTTGTTACAATGATGCTAAAGCTCTTAACTGCTTACTTATCTCTGGTATGAAATTTTCGATCCTCTTTTTGTTTCTCACTTTTTTCTTTGCAAATAATACGAAACAGGCTTCTGTATTGCCGGAAGATTTTGTGTATGTAAAACAGGTAATTCCAGATATCCTGGAAGAAATACGATATGCCGGGAAACATAATTTTATGGGCAGGCCTGTAAATGCTTACCATGAGCCAAAAGCTATACTTAGTAAGCCTGCTGCTACGGCTCTTAAAAAGGTTCAGGAGGAATTACTGCAGGAAGGCTATTGCCTTAAAATTTTTGATGCCTACCGGCCACAGTCGGCGGTAGATAATTTTGTATCCTGGGCTAAAATTGAGACTGATACCCTCGCCAAACAGGAATTTTATCCTGAAGTAAGGAAGAAAAACCTTTTCAGCAAAGGTTATATTGCCACCCGTTCAGGGCATTCCCGTGGAAGTACGGTAGACCTTACTATTGTAGATGCCGGCACAGAAGAGGAACTGGATATGGGTAGTCCTTTTGATTTCTTCGGAAGTATTTCCCACCACAACAGCCAAAAAGTTTCCCGAAAGCAAAAAGCGAACCGCCAACTTCTTAAAAATGTGATGAGCAGGCATGGCTTTAGATCTTATTCTGAAGAATGGTGGCATTATACCCTTCGGGATGAGCCTTATCCCGAGACTTATTTCGATTTCCCCGTGGAATAAAATGAAAAAGCCTGCCACAATGATGTGCAGGCTTTTTTCAGCATTAAAGAATATAATCGGTACTCACAAAATGGGATTTATCACTGGACAGCAATTCCTGAAGGATCTCATTATTGTAAGGATTATCCTTAGACGCTACAAAAGTTCGGATAGAAAAGGAGCGCAAAGCATCATGAACGCTTAAAGTTCCCACAGCCGAGTCTTTTCTTCCGGTAAACGGAAAAACGTCTGGCCCACGCTGGCAGGAACTGTTAAGGTTTACCCGGCAAACCAGGTTTACAAGCGTGTCTATAAGCGGCGCCAGTTGTTCAATATCCTTTCCAAAAAGGCTTACCTGCTGGCCGTAGTTTGAATCGGCAATTTCATCGAGCAGGTTTTCAATAGAATTAAAAGGCTTTATGGGAATTACGGGGCCAAATTGTTCTTCCTGGTACACCCGCATTTCTGTAGTCACGGGATAAAGCACGGCCGGGTAAATATAATTTTCTGAAATTTCGCCGCCTTTTTCATTTAATATGGTTGCACCTTTTTCCTGCGCATCCTTAATAAGTTCCTGGATGTACGCAGGTTTTTCCGGCTCGGGAAGTGGAGTTAGCTGCACCTTTTCTTCCCAAGGATTGCCAAATTTCAGGTCATCTACTTTTTTAGCAAAGCGGCTGTTAAATTCTTCCCTTATATCTTCGTGAACATGAATAATCTTTAAAGCAGTACATCGCTGCCCATTAAAGGAAAGTGTTCCTGAAATGCATTCCTGTATCGCAAGGTCCAGGTCTGCATCAGGCAATATAATGGCAGGATTCTTGGCTTCCAGCCCCAGGACAAGCCTTAGCCGGTTTTTATGCGGATGCTGGTCCTGCAGGGCAATGGCAGATTTACTGTTGCCAATAAGGGCGAGCACATCTATTTTTCCCGTTGCCATAATTGGTGCCGCCACTTCCCTGCCCCTGCCGTATATAATATTTACTACTCCTTTCGGGAAGCTTGACCTAAAGGCCTCCAGCAATGGGGAGAGTAACAACACTCCATGCTTGGCAGGTTTAAACACTACCGTATTTCCCATTATTAAGGCCGGTATCAGCAAAGCAAAAGTTTCGTTCAAAGGATAGTTATAGGGGCCTAAACATAGCACCACGCCTAACGGGCCCCGCCGAATATGTGCGTTTACATTATCCCGTTTAGAAAATTTCGCGCTGTCCCGGTCCAGTTGTTTGTAATCCTCAATAGTGTCATAAATATACTCCACCGTCCTGTCGAATTCCTTTTGGGAATCGGGAAGCGATTTTCCAATTTCCCACATTAAATACTTCACAACCTTCTCCCGTTCTGCTTTCATTTGTGAAACAAAATTTTCCATACATTTTATGCGGTAGGAAACTTTTGCAGTTGGCCACTCCCCTTTTCCTTTATCATAAGCCTTACAGGCATAATCCAGGACCTCCAGCGCAGTAGACTCATCCATATGTGGCACAGTACCTAAAAGGGTCTTCTGGTAATTTTTAGTGGAAGATATCGTGGAAAAAACTTCATCCTTCCTGCCTTCCCACTTTTTAAGTTCCCCATCACCAAGGTAGGTCTCCTGATGCAGAAGTTCCTTTATATCGAAAGCATGTTCATTACTCATATTTTAGTTGTTTAGTAGTTACTTTTTCATTACAGATGCGCAAGAGAAGGAGTTTCCTTTGCTTTAACAAAAAAACAACATAAAAAGCACATCTGTCACAATTTTGTTCCATTTTAAACAAGTAGAAAGTTATAATTACTGGATTCTTGAGCTAAAATTTTTTGAGCGGGTTTTTGTGTCCTGTATGGCAATTAAAATTGAATCCTGTTTCCTGAAGATAAAGCAAACAGCGGTAAGTCCAAACTTTTTGAAGTTTCGTGCCCCATCAATCAGAAATGTGCATTTTTCAGCTAAGCGTCTAATACCAATAGGGGTCTAAAGCTAAAGGAGTGACCAGGAGAGAAAAGCATTTTAGGGTTTATAGCAATCGTAAAGGTGTAAGAAAGTTTTCTACATAAAAATTCCATGGCTCCAGAGAAGAAAGATCAGCAAAAATAAAAGTACTAGGGCTATCCCAACCAATATTTTAGTATGTAATGCAAACCGGCTAAAGTCCAGGTCCTGCATTTCATTTTCCATTTTTTCTGCCCTTAAGAATTTTTCAATTCCTATGACTCGTGCCACCCTTCCCTCCTCCGTAAGATAAACCTTACCGGAAGCATCTGTGCGCACCAGTTTATATTTAAGTAATTTTTCCCAGTGCTCTTTGGAAGAATCCCTTATAAACTCGGTATAGGCCATACCGTCTTTTAAAAGATTCAGTACATAAACATCCTTAGAAATTTGCATGATCGGGGAGCTTTAAATTTTAAGCTAAAGTTAAAACAAATACCTTTTATCTACAAATTTTGCGTTTCATCCAAAACACTTTCATAACCAGATATTTACAGGGGTTTAAACCTTCTCGATCATATTTTAACAAAATTTAGGATTAGAATTCCTCCAAATCTCCTGACCTGTCTAATTTTTTAACAGAAAATTATGGGATTTTTTATAATCCCATCAGTAATTATTCATTTCAATCCGTCTTTCCATTAGAAAAGATAATCATGCTATCCATAAGAACGGGTAGGTTTTTCCCAATTTCAGGAAGAAAGGAGGTTTGCTTCAGCAAAAGCTACAGGAGGGATTTTGCCAAAAATTTTAATACATAAATCTACCATTTCCGCATCAAACATTTGCCAGAATTCCTTGTCTCCTGCAAATTTTTTCCACCGGTCATGAAGATTCATCTTTTGGGCCTGCCCGGAATATAGTGTACCGTCAAAAGAACTTCCCCCGGCCACATTGCTAACTTCCTTAAAACCTTCATCCGAAAATGGTATTTCCAACTCATTAGAGATTTCACGGCGGTATTCTCTATTTGATGTCCAGGAATTGTAATTTACCAATACTTTATGCTGCAGGTATTTATTATCTAAAAATTCCCTTGCATGCTGTTTATAAATGCGTTGTAGCGTTTTTACAGAAATGGGTTTACCGCCGTGGCCGGGATAATGCCCGCGAAGCAACCCGGCTTTAATCCTGCTGGCAAAAAGGTTAAAGGGATCTCTTAAAATGAGTATATCTTTTTTTATTGCTGAAGCTCCCAACCAGTGTTCATCAAGCCCATTCTTTTCCGTTTTTTGTAATGGGCCAAGAAAACAGTCCTCATGGTTGTAAAGCAAATAATCTTTTTTTGAGAATTTGCCCGCCTGCTCCTGTTGAAGATCAAAATCAGGAATGTTGGTACGATAAACCTTGCCGTCCTCCTGATTTAAAGGCCTTGCGGTAGAATAAGGATTATGCTTAGGCTCGGTACAATTTAAAAAACAAAACCTGCCATTTAGCTGGTTTAATATCCAGTTGATGATGGCGTGGTTTCCGCTTCTGGATAAACCAATAATTCGAAATTGTGCTTTTTGAGACAGTTCTTCTTCAGTTTCAAACTGTATTTCGGTATTTGTCTTATTCATTATCCCCCTATTTGTGTTTGGTTTTAATCTAAAAATTATTAGCAAATAAAAAAGAGTTTCGTCAATGGATATGCTGCTCCTGCAGTACATATTTATTACAAAAACCATAACATCTTCAATTTTTCTGTCCATACTTCAGTAAGAAAAAATTTAAACGAATAGCTCTAAGGCGTTTTCCCATCTGAAGAATCAGAAAAACAAGACAAATGTTAAATTTTATAAAATCTGAAATCCTGCTCCTAATCTTTTAGTATTTTGAGATTCTAAAGCTATCATGAATGGATGAAAAATTAGTCCGGCAGCAAATTTCTGAACTGCTTGAAGGAGGTTTTGCCCCTAATGTTATACTGCTAAGGGAATTTTCCTATGATAAATGCGCAGTAATTTTAAATGGTTTGCATTTTTCTGCCTGGATTTTATTAGGTCATATTAAGGCGAGGCAAGAGGCGCTTCTTCAGTTTATGAAGGATCCCGGAAATAATCCCAATGTCTGGCCAGACGCGCATTGGCCGGAAAACCATCAGCCTAAATCCAGGAAAGAATGGGAAAACGCCATTGCTGAGTATGAAAAGGAACTTAAGGAGGTTAAGGCCATTATTGATAATCCGGAAACGCCAATTTTTAAAGTTCAGCAAAACGGAAAAACCATTTCCTGGGCAGCCATGACCATTTTACACCATACCGGATACCATATTGGCCAGTTAAAAACCATTGGTAGGCAACTGGGAATCTGGTAGGTCGGCTTCATTTTTTATGTGAGGCCATGATTTCATTTTTCAAAGTCTCAAAATGACCCTGCGGAAACTTTTTCGGGCGCTTGCCCTCTTTGTTCCCTGCATATCCTAAATATTCCAGCAGTGGCCCAGCTATTTCCATGGCTCTTTGTTTATAAGCTTCAGATAATTGCTCTTTCCAATATCCGGAAGTACCTTTTCTTAGATGTTTCGGGTTTTCTTTTTTCAGATTATTAAAACTCACCGCTTTCTCCAGGCTTTCTCTTTGTTCCTGGGTTAGCGCTACCTGCAAATACTGCAGCAGCGCGGAAAGTTCTTCCTGAAAATTGTTTCTGAACCCTTCAAAAAAACATACCTGTATATTATATTTTTCACTCAGTCTTAAATGATCCCATACATGCCACACCCATTCCGTCATCATCCGGTCAAAATGTCTTTCCAGGTATTTTTTGGGTTCTTTCTCTTCCTGCGGAAAATATTTTTTCATATACGCTGAACAGAAATATTTTGAGGCCGAAATAACGACATCCCGGGGATCTCTTATGATGTAAATCTTCTTGTCAAAATTATTAAAAACAGGAGTACTCCCTTTACAAACCGGCGAGTGCGTCCAGACGTGGCTGGTTTCCTTAAGATACGCCGAAAGATCTTCCACAGGCATCCTAAAAATACTGCTAATCCTATAGCTCACCTGTAAATCTGTAATATCTATCATGTCTATTAGGGACTGCTCAGGATAGTTAAGGTCCCAGTTTTTTGCCAGCTCCTGGATAGGATGCTTCTGAATAAAAGCGGTGGTGTTTTCTCCTTTATACTGCAGGATGCGCTGAAGGATTTGATAAAGCCAGAAATTTCCTGATTTAGGATATCCAATTTGAAGGGTGGTCATTTAAATTTTTCCTCTAAAATAGGAAAAAAGCCGGGATGGCTTTGCGGCAACAGCCGGTTAACATGCCTTTTCCCATAATAGTTTATATTTACACTTATAGCAGGATCATACGCTACTTTTAAAAGCACCTGAAGCACCTTAGCTATTTTTATATTAAAGCTTAAACTATGAAGAACAATTTAATTGAAGATTTAAGAAGCCTGAACAGTCACAGCCTTCTTTTTTTTATTCCACTTATTTTTTTAATCTCTTCTTGCGGAAGCCATAAAGCTATTCCAGAAGATAAAATTGATGCCACACTTCAACTAGCCGCAAATCAATATAAATCTATGGCCGGAAAACTACCCGATGGCAGGTTTCCTAAAACATATTACGCTAAGGAAGATCGTTTTGAAACCAGCGGTTCTGAATGGTGGGTAAGCGGATTTTACCCGGGAACTCTTCTTTACCTTTACGAGGCAACTGGAGATCCTGCTTTAAAAACAGAAGCCGATAGAATTATGAAGGCGCTTAAAAAAGAACAATTTAATACTTCTACCCATGATCTTGGATTTATGATGTTTTGCAGTTTTGGTAATGCGAACCGCCTAAATCCACAGGATGATTACCCTGAAATTTTGATGAACAGTGCCAAATCTTTGGCCTCAAGATTTAATGAAAAAGTTGGAGCCATACGTTCCTGGGATTCAGACGGCGATTCTTTTATTGTAATTATTGATAATATGATGAACCTGGAATTGCTCTTCTGGGCTTCAGAATACAGCGGCGATTCCAGGTATAAGGAAATGGCCATTACCCATGCCAATACTACCCTAAAGAACCATTTCAGGAATAACAACAGTTCGTATCATGTAGTTGATTATAATGAAAATACCGGAGAAATATTGGAAAAACGTACTGCACAGGGAGCCGCAGATGCCTCTGCATGGGCACGGGGGCAGGCCTGGGGATTATATGGGTTTACTGTAGCCTATCGTGAAACCAAAGATCCCAAATATCTGCGGCAGGCAGAAGATATTGCTGAATTTATCCTGAACCATCCCAACCTTCCAGAAGATATGATTCCTTACTGGGATTTTAACGCTCCTAACCTGCCCGATGCCCTAAAGGATTCCTCGGCAGGCGCTATTACCGCTTCTGCCCTGCTCGAGCTTGCCAGGTATGTAGATAAAAAGCCCGGTAAGAAATACTACCAGGCAGCAGAGAAGATGTTATCCTCTTTAATGAATAAAGAATATTTAGCTGAAAAAGGGAAAAATGGCGGTTTTATTCTAAAGCACGGGGTGGGGCATTTACCCCAAAATTCTGAAGTAGATGTGCCACTTACCTACGGGGACTATTATTTTACAGAAGCTTTGCTGCGTTATAAAAATTATCCACCGCCTGGTAAAGCAATTGACATTATGGATAATATACAAAAGAAGCAAATTACTGGCATAGTTAATGAGCGTAAAGGGCTGGAAGACAATTGCCTTTATAAATTATTATAATAAACGACATTAAATATATGAGATCCATAAAACTATTGATTAGCCTTTTACTTCTTGGATTAAGTTTTACTTCCTGCACAAAAGACACTGAAATCCCAGAAGATACGTTAGCTGAAACTTCAGGAGAAAATTCTGGAAATCCGGAAGAAAACCTGTTGGAAGCAGAGGATATTGAAATTGAAGAATTTATTTATTCCGGGATGAATGACATTTACCTGTATAAGGCAGATATTCCGCAACTGGCTAATGACTACTTTGCTTCTGATGCTGAAGAAGCCGGGTTCTTAAGAAATTACGGAAGCCCGGAAGGCCTTTTTGAAGATTTAGTGTCTTCCCGAGACCGTTTCAGTTTTCTTACAGATGATTACATCTCCCTGGAAGAAAGTTTTGAAGGCATAAGCAGTAGTACCGCAGGTATGGAGTTTGGACTTGGCTCTATTAGCGGCACCAATAATATTTTTGCATTTCTACGCTACGTGGTGCCTAATACTCCCGCAGCCGAAGCCGGGCTCACCAGGGGCACGGTTTTTACTGAAGTAAACGGTCAAAAACTAACCATTAATAACTTTTCAGATTTACTGGACGCCGATTCCTTTACTATAAATATTGGAAGGATTGAAAACAGCAGCATTATCATGACCGATGAAACAGCAGAACTTAGCAGGAGCGAGTATACAGAAAATCCTGTTTTCCTGGCAAAAACACTGGAAGTGGAAGGAGAAAAGATAGGCTACCTTATGTACAATAGCTTTATTGGAGATTTTGATGATGAACTAAATGCCGCATTTGCCAATTTTAAAGCTGAAGGAATTACTAACCTGGTGGTGGATTTACGCTATAATGGTGGTGGCTCTGTAGAATCTGCCGTAGACCTTGCCAGTATGATCACCGGCCAGTTTGAAGGAGATGTTTTTATGAAGGAACAATGGAATGAAGAATACCAGTCTTATTTTGAAGCACAACAGCCCGAAAGCCTTATCAACAGGTTTGATTCCCGCATAAGAACCCAGGAATCCATTAATAGTTTGCATTTATCCAAAGTGTACATCCTTACCAGTGCCAGTACAGCTTCTGCGAGTGAATTAGTTATTAATGGACTGAAACCCTACATTAATGTGGTTCAAATTGGGGAAACTACCACCGGTAAATTTCAGGCATCGGTCACCTTGTATGACAGTCCGGATTACAGTCGGGAAAACGCCAATGAGAATCATACCTATGCCATTCAGCCTCTCGTATTTAAATCGGCCAATGCAGACGGGAAATCAGATTATCTCGACGGATTGGAGCCGGACGTGACTTTAGCTGAAGATTTAAATGATCTTGGAATTTTAGGCGAAGCTTCTGAACCTCTTTTAGAGGCTGCTATTAATGATATTCTTGGCAAAGCACAGGTTACCAGGAAAAGTGAATTTTCTATGAAAGCGGGTCGCGATTTTACCCCGGTTGGAGAAAGCGGGATGAATAAACCCGGATATCAAAGAATGTTTATAGATAAACTGCCTGTAATTATGCGAGATAAAGAATTTTAGAGCATCCCATTCTCAAAACACATAAGCCCGGTAAAATTGCCGGGCTTTTTTAATGGAAAATTAAATCAGGAATCTATCAAGACCTAATCCCCGAATTTGGATTAAATTTGTTCTAAAAATCAGGATGACCCGAATTCTTTTATCATTTCTGGCTCTCACATTGTTCCCTGGGTTTATGTATGCGCAACTGGTGAATATAGAATCTAAACGCATGCAGACAGATTCCATTAAATTTGCACTTAATGCCGACATCTCTTATGATTACACCAATAATGACGGGAACCAGGTAAATGAAATTGACGCTGCCCTTACCACCCAGATAAAATCTAAAGACCTAAAAAAAGCTTACCTGTTGCTGGGAAATTACCAGTTGATAGATTCTGATGGCAAAAGCCTTCAGAAATCCTGGTTCCTGCATGGCAGGTTCAATTATAAATTAAGCAACCTGCTTAGGTTCGAAAGTTTTTTACAGGGGCAGTATAACCAGCTCCTGGTAGTAAAGCAAAGAAACCTGGTGGGCCTTGGCTTAAGGATTAAGTGGATGGACAGGGAGTATTTTAATGCTTATGCCGGCAACAGTTATATGTATGAAGTAGAGTATAGCGACAAAGCACAAAGCACTGAATATAATCACAGGAACAGCACTTACATCAGCCTTTCCTATTTTTTCAAATCGCAGCGCTTCTCTATAGCCAATACTTTTTATTACCAGCCGCTTTACGAAAATTTTGCCGATTACAGGCTGCTGGAACAATTCCGCTTTGATATCCCTCTTTCTAAATGGTTTAAAGTTTTTGCCCTCTATAACTATTACTATGATAGTAAAACACCCCTGCAAACTATGGAGTATACCTCTAATCTGAATATTGGGGTTGGAATTAGTTTGTAAAAGAGAATGTAGTAAATTGCCTATAATATAATCTTTATCTATGCACTTAAAGACTGCTTCAGAAAAGCAAAAGCAGGTTGCCACCATCATCACCTTTTTTACAATACCACTTTCAGGGTTCATGACAGATATCTACCTGCCCTCCTTCCCCTCCATGGCCCAGAACCTGGCGGTTTCTGAAAAAAGTATCCAACTCACTCTAACCTGCTTTTTTCTTAGTTATGGCTTTGCCCAGCTTTTTGTAGGCAGCCTGCTGGATAGCGTGGGAAGGTACAGGCCGGTGCTTATTTCCCTGGCTGCTCTTTTTGTAAGCAGTCTCGCCATCACCCTTACAGACCAGGTTTGGCTAATATGTTTTTGGAGAATTGTACAGGGCATTGGAACTTCTTTTATTGTAGTGGCTAAAAGAGCCTATTTTGTAGATGTCTATAACGAAGAACGGAGGAAGCATTATTTAAGTTACTTCACTATTGTATGGTCTTGCGGCCCTATTATAGCACCTTTCCTTGGCGGGTATTTGGAAAATCTATTTAACTGGCATGCAAATTTCTATTTCCTGGCCGGTTATGCCGCAATTTTATTTTTTTCAGAACTGCTTTTTAGCGGGGAAACTATTAGAAATTTTAAAAAATTCAATCTCAAAAAAACATCCTTGCAATATGCTGCCATGCTAAAAAACAAGGCTTTTATTATTGGAATTTTAATTCTCGGGCTGGCCTATTCCATGGTAATGATATTTAACATTGCAGGGCCCTTTGTGGTAGAACATCATTTTAATTTCAATTCAGTTACCACCGGGTATTGCACCCTTATTCTGGGATTTGCCTGGATGATTGGTGGTATTTTAAGCAAAACATTTTCTAATTTCAGGTTTGGCGGGAAACTTAAGTTTTCTACACTTCTGCAAGGAGTATTACTTGGTGCTTTTAGCCTTGCTGCAACTCAGCTGGACCAATTGGTGCTTTTAATTGCTTTTGCTTTTTTAATACATATTTGTTCTGGCTTTATTTTTACAAATTATTTCACCCAGAACATGCTGTTCTTTCCCGGAAGTGCAGGCATTGCCGGCGGTCTAATTGGCGGCCTTCTTTATATCATTACTTCTGTTTCCAGCTTTATTATTTCTTCTTCGGGAGATATAACAACAACTTTGGATATCTCGGTAAGATATCTCCTGTTTGGACTGGCTTTAATAGGGACCATTTTTTATTCTATACACTTACTAAAGAAGAAGTCCCGCAAAGCCGTGAAGGTTTATTAAATTTTAGCTGAAGAGAAATAAAATTATGTGCGGATAGAAATTCTTATTTCACCTAAATATTACATGAGAAATTCATCAGTAAAACACTACAACAACCAGAAGAAAGAAAAAAGCCTTGAAATCTAATGATTACCAAGGCTTTTCTAATTTAAGTTGCGGAGAAAGAGGGATTCGAACCCCCGGAGGTGTGACCCTCAACAGTTTTCAAGACTGCCGCATTCGACCACTCTGCCATTTCTCCTGAGTGCCTCATCAGCTATTCGCTGAATGCGGGTGCAAATATAACACGCTTTTTAATTTTTGAAAAATTTTCCTGATGTTTTTTAGAATACATTTCAATCTATTCTATAATCTGCTGTATTACAAATAATTAAACTCCTCCTTCACTTTAAAACCTTAAGAACTTTCTAAAACTCCCTTCTGCTCCTGCTAAAATCGCTTATCTTTAAAAATAAAATCTGTGCTATGTCAAATATTTTTTCAGCTTGTCACATAAAAAAAATAAAATTAAAAAACAGGCTCGTAGTTTCCCCTATGTGCATGTACAGCAGCGAAGATGGTTTTGCCAATAACTGGCATCTGGTACATTTAGGCAGCCGTGCTGTGGGAGGTGCGGGATTGGTTTTTACAGAAGCTATTGCTGTTTCTCCTGAAGCTAGGATTACTCCCTACGATTTAGGGATATGGAAAGACGAACATATCCCAAAACTAAAGGAAATCGTGCAATTTGCAAATTCTCAGGGAGTAACTATGGGTACGCAGCTGGCCCACGCCGGCCGCAAAGCCAGCACTTCCCGTCCCTGGGAAGGCGGGCTATTTCTAAATGCAAATTCCGGAGGTTGGCAAACGGTTGCTCCCAGTGCCATTTCATTTAAAAGTGAGAATCCGCTTCCACTGGAATTAGATGAAAACGGACTCAAAAAAATTATCACAGATTTTAAGGCAGCCGCAGCCCGTGCTCTAGAAGCAGGCTTTCAGGTAGTAGAAATTCATGCTGCTCATGGGTATCTGCTCCACCAGTTTCTTTCTCCCCTTAGCAATAAAAGAAATGATCAGTACGGCGGAACATTTAAAAACAGGATTCGCTTCCTCTTAGAGGTTGTGAAAGCCGTAAAAGAAGTATGGCCGGAGAACCTTCCTCTTTTTGTAAGAATTTCTGCTACAGATTGGGTAGCAAATGGATGGAATGAAGAAGAATCGGTAGAATTGTCCAAAATTTTAAAAGAAAAAGGAGTAGACCTGATAGATTGCTCTTCTGGCGGACTCCTTCCTGATGTAAAAATTCCGGTTGCTAAAGGTTACCAGGTGAAGTTTGCTGAAAAAATTAAAGCTGAAGCTAAAATAGCTACGGGTGCAGTTGGATTAATAACTACAACAGAGGAAGCCGAAGATATTCTCGCCAAAAATAAAGCAGATCTTATTTTTATGGCGAGGGAATTTTTAAGAGAACCCTATTTCGCTTTAAAAGCTGCACGTGATCTGGAGGAAGAAATCTCCTGGCCTCCTCAATATGAACGCGCTAAAAGGAGAAATTAGCCTAAATTTGTTTCTTAAAAACCTTTGTTTAATTTAACCGCATTCCATTATTATGAAAAAGCAAAATTTAGTAAGCCTGCTTCTCCTGCTGGTAAGCTTAAGCGTATTTTCCCAAAAAGAAGAATATAAAGAACTTATGAGTCAGGACTGGCCAAATCTTAAAAAATACAGGACTTCAAATGAAGAAATTCTTAAAAATGAAGACTATCCCAAAGTTGTTTTTATGGGAAATTCTATAACCGAAGGCTGGGCCAATATGCATCCCGAATTCTTTTCAGAAAATAACTATTTGGGAAGGGGAATTAGCGGGCAAACCACCCCGCAAATGCTTATCCGATTTATCCCCGATGTAATTGATCTTAAACCGGAAGCGGTGGTAATTCTTGCCGGCACTAATGATATTGCGGGAAATACCGGTTTTTCTTCAGTAAAGATGATCACCGATAATATAAAAGCAATGGCCCAATTGGCTGAAGCTAATGGTATAAAGGTGATTTTGAGTTCTATTCTTCCTGTTTATGACTATCCCTGGCGGCCGGGACTGGAACCTGTGGCAAAAATTGCTGAAATCAATAACTGGTTGAAGTCATACGCCAAAGAAAATGGCCACATTTACCTGGATTATTTTTCAGAAATGAAAAATGAGAAAGAGGGTATGAAAGCAGAATTTTCTAAAGACGGTGTACACCCCACTTCGGCCGGATATGATGTTATGGAACCCTTGGTTGAAGATGCTATTAAAAGAGCACTTCAGTAAAAAATAAAGCGGTTCTTTTAGCTATTGGAACAGATATTGTTATCCCAGAATGTTGCTATGGCACAAAATACTTATCTTGCCGTTGATCATTTTAAAACCCTTTAGAGGGATTTGTTAAACCAGCCTGTCCTGTAAAGTTCAGGATAGCATTTGAACCTATACATGAAAAAATTACTTTTAATTGCCTTAACGGCAAATCTCCTTAGCTGTGGTACCCAGCAAAAAAATATTGATAATATTAACCCTATGGAGTATGCCAACACCATTACTCCTACAGAGCTAAAATCGCATCTATATACCTTCGCCAGCGATGAATTTGAAGGGCGGGAAACGGGAGAACCGGGACAAAAAAAAGCTGCTCAATACCTAAAAACGGAATATCAAAACCTTAAAATTCCTGCCGCTCAGGGCAATGATGATTACTTCCAGGAAGTACCTTCAAACTTTTTTCACGGAGATATAAAAGATTCTGAAAATGTTGTGGCCTTTTTAAAGGGAAGTGAGAAGCCTGATGAGATTGTGGTAATTTCTTCTCATTATGACCACGTGGGAATGGATGATGAAGGGAATGTCTTTAATGGAGCAGACGATGATGGTTCGGGGACTGTTGGCGTGTTGGAAATTGCAGAAGCTTTCGCAGAAGCCAAAGCAGACGGGTATACTCCAAAACGCTCTATACTTTTTCTAAATAATACCGGGGAAGAAAAAGGCCTGGTAGGATCTAAATATTATACAGATCATCCTATATTCCCACTGGAGAATACGGTTGCTGATCTTAATATTGACATGATTGGGCGTATAGATCCCGAACATGAAGGCAATGATAACTATATCTACCTTATTGGAAGCGATAAATTGAGTACAGAATTGCATGAACTAAGTGAAGAGGTGAATGAAAAATACATAAACCTGGACCTTGATTATAAGTATAATGATGAAAACGATCCAAACCGTTTCTACTATAGAAGTGACCATTACAACTTTGCGAAACACAATGTACCAATCATTTTCTATTTTAACGGGGTACATGAAGATTATCATCAAATCACCGATACACCAGATAAAATTGACTATGAAGCCCTGGCTAAAAGAGCAAAGCTTGTTTTTCTTACCGCTTGGGAAATCGCCAATCGTGAGCAGCGCTTAATAGTAGATAAAGCTGAAGAAGACGTTGAGTAAGCACTCTTATATAAAAATAAAAAGCCTCATGAATTTCTCCGTGAGGCTTTTTTTATCTGAAATAAAATAACTCTGAAATTTCGCATTTCCACATTTTCAAATTCCTAAATCAATTTTTATCCTCCAAAAGCGGTACAAACCTGAAATTTCCAAATTCCTTTTTATCAAATTCAGTATCAGACTTCCGCGTGAACATGGTCATTATTTGTACATCCCTGCCTATGGGAATTACCATCCTGCCCCCTACTTTTAACTGGCCAAGCAGCTTTTTTGGTAAATGAGGCGCACCGGCGGTAACTATAATCTTATCAAAAGGAGCATATTCCGGCCAGCCTTTATACCCGTCACCAAAACTCAGCTGCTTTGGGCGGTAACCAATTTTAGATAAAAATTTACTGGTTTTGCGGTATAATTCCCGCTGCCGCTCTATACTGTAAACCCTTGCCCCAAGTTCACATAATACAGCGGTTTGATAACCGCTTCCGGTTCCTATTTCCAGCACGGTATCCTCCTTGGAAATTTCTAAAAGTTCGGTTTGAAAAGCAACGGTATAAGGCTGAGAAATTGTCTGGTCTGCAGCTATGGGAAATGCCTTATCCTGGTAGGCATGATCTTCAAAACTACTATCCATAAACAGGTGGCGAGGAATGCTGTTAATGGCATCCAGTACCTTTTCATTGGTGACCCCTTTCTTTCTAATGGTATTTACCAGCTGCTGCCGCTTTCCTTTATGTCTAAAGTTGTCCCTAAGCACTGTTTCAATATTTTAAAATGTAAAATTAGGTAAATATTAGCTTTAACAACAAACAAAAACCCCGGGGATTATAACAGAATCTTCTAAAGTATTTATGCTGAAAATAGTATTTTTGTGCTAAATCCTGAAAATTATGCTAAAAGTAGGCGTACTGGGTGCCGGACACCTGGGAAAAATACATCTTAAACTACTTAATCAATCCAAAAAATATGAATTAGTCGGATTTTATGATCCCCATAAAGAAAATGCTGAAAATGTATCGAAAGAATTTGGTTATAAAGCTTTTGCAGGATTGCAGGACCTCATACAGGAAGTGGATGTTGTAGACGTGGTTACTCCTACCCTTTCTCATTTTGAGGTTGCCAAAAAAGTAATTTCTGCGGGAAAACATCTTTTTATTGAAAAACCTATTACCAATACCTTTGCAGAAGCACAGGAGTTAATCTCCCTTGCTGAAAAATTTAAGGTGAAAGGCCAGGTGGGGCATGTAGAGCGGTTTAATCCTGCTTTCCAGTCGGTGGTTTCACGTATAGAAAACCCGATGTTTATTGAAGCGCATCGCCTGGCAGAATTCAATCCGCGGGGAACAGATGTTCCTGTGGTACTGGATTTAATGATCCATGATATTGATGCTATTTTGAGTGTGGTTAAGGCTGAAGTAAAAAGTATAAACGCGAGCGGAGTTTCTGTGATTAGCGATACGCCAGACATTGCCAATGCAAGAATTGAGTTTGAAAATGGTTGCGTGGCTAATCTTACGGCCAGCCGTATTTCGCTTAAAAATATGAGAAAATCGAGGTTCTTTCAACGGGACGCGTATATCTCAGTAGATTTTCTGGAGAAGAAATGCGAAGTGGTGAAAATGAAAGATGCTCCTGAAAATCCCGATGACTTTGCCATGATCCTCCAGAATGCGGAAGGGGTGAAAAAGCAGATCTATTTTGACAATCCCGATGTTGCCCCTAACAACGCCATCCTGGAAGAACTGGAAACTTTTGCTGATGCCATAAATAATGATACTGAGCCTATGGTGACCTTAAAACAGGGAGCACGGGCACTTAAAATAGCCAACCAGATCATTGCAGGTTTTTAATGGTTAAAAGTTTAAGAGAGTGAAGAATGGGAAGTGAAGAGTGGAGAGTGGAGAGTGGGAAGTTGAAAAAGTAGAAAAACAAAAAACTCACTACTGACAGCTTAGAGCTTAGAGCTTAGAGCTTAGAGCTTAAAATTAATAAAATTCAGAATTTAAAATAATTGAAATGAAGAATATTGCAGTAATAGGTGCAGGAACTATGGGAAACGGAATTGCCCATACTTTTGCACAATTTGGATACAAAGTCCAGCTTATAGATGTTTCTAAAGAAAATCTTCAGAAGGGAATAGATACTATTTCTAAAAACCTGGACCGCATGGTTTCCAAAGAAAAGATCACTGAAGCGCAAAAGGAAGAAACCCTTAAAAATATCACTCAGCAAATCGATATTCCTTCCGGGGTTAAAGATGTGGATCTCGTGGTGGAAGCCGCGACCGAAAATGAAGAGCTGAAACTAAAAATATTTAAGCAACTGGACAGCAATTGTTCTAAAAACACCATTCTTGCTTCCAATACTTCTTCAATTTCCATCACGCAAATCGCAGCTGTGGTTTCCAATCCTGAAAGGGTTATAGGGATGCATTTTATGAATCCTGTGCCGCTCATGAAACTGGTAGAGATCATCCGCGGGTATAATACCAGCGATAAAGTGACCAAAACCATCATGGAACTTTCTGAAAAGCTGAACAAAGTCCCTGTAGAAGTCAACGACTATCCGGGCTTTGTGGCCAATCGCATATTGATGCCTATGATTAATGAAGCCATAGAAACACTCTACAATGGTGTGGCAGGGGTTTATGAAATCGATACCGTGATGAAACTTGGAATGGCCCATCCCATGGGGCCGCTTCAACTGGCAGATTTTATTGGCCTTGACGTTTGCCATTCTATTTTAGAAGTTATGCACGACGGCTTTAAAAATCCAAAATATGCGCCCTGTCCCCTCCTGGTTAAAATGGTAAGGGCAGGAAAATTCGGTGTAAAATCTGGCGAAGGCTTTTATGACTATTCCGAAAGTAAGAAAGCAGAAAAAGTTTCTTTACAATTTGAATCTTAAATAACTCCTGGCGTTTGGTAAAAATCATTCCATTTAAGGCGGTAAGGCCGAAAAGAGCAATGGCAGGCCTGGTAGCTTCCCGCCCTTATGAAGAGTATAATGAAGCTGAACTAAGGGCAAGGCTGGATTATAATCCATATTCATTTTTGCATATTTTAAACCCCGGCTACAAATTTCAGCATAAAATTACGGGGACAGACAGGTTTCAGCTGGTAAAAAACCGCTACCTGGAATTTAAGGAAGAAGATACTTTTATTCAGGATGAAAAACCTTCCTTCTATATCTACAAAATGGAAACCCGGGATCTTTCCTGCTGCGGAATTATTGCTGCCGCAAGTGCTGCCGATTATAAGAAAGGGGTAATTAAAAAGCATGAAGATACTATAGAAAGCCGGGAAGTTTTATTTAAGGATTACCTGAAAACGGTAGGTTTTAATACGGAACCCGTTTTACTTACTTATAAAGATGATGAAGCGCTTCAGGCGTTGCTGAATGAAATAATGGAAGAAATTCCGGAATATGAATTTGCTACCCGGCAAAGGGAAATGCATTATCTCTGGAAAGTAGATGATGATGTAAAAATTGCTGCTATTGCTGACTTCTTCAGTAAAATGGAAAAAATTTATATTGCCGATGGCCATCACCGCTGCGCTTCTTCTTACCTGCTTTCCGAAGAAAACGCGAAAAACAACAACGGGCATACCGGGAGAGAATCCTATAATAACTTTATGAGTTATTTTATTTCTGAAAGCAATTTGAAAATATATGAATTCAGCCGACTCGTAAAAGACCTCAACGGCCATTCCAAAGAAGAATTTCTGATGCTGCTCGATGAACATTTCAGAATAGAAAACAGGGGGCTTCAGGTATTTAAACCTGTGGAAAAACATCATTTCAGCATGTATTTGGATGGTGAATTTTACGCACTCTACCTCAGGAAGACCAATTATAACTTTACCAATATTTTAAGCAGCCTGGATCCCTGCATTTTATTTGAAAAAGTGCTAAGGCCAATTTTGGGAATTAAAGACCTGCGTAATGATGAACGCATTGCTTATATCCCGGGTAAGAAAGACATCCTGGAAATGAAGGGAAAGGTAGATTCCGGAGAATTTACCGTAGGTTTTGGAATGATGCCTTTAAACATTTCAGAAATAAAAAAAGTGGCAGATGAAGGTTTAACCATGCCCCCTAAAAGCACTTATATCGAACCCAAATTGCGGAGCGGTTTAACCATTTATGAGTTCTGAAGATTTTAAATTGAAGTTCATAATTTTAAAAAGTTGTAGATTTAACTATGGATATTGCAGCAAATATTAAAAAAATTAAAGAAGAATTACCTGAAGATGTCAAGCTGGTAGCCATCTCCAAAACCAAGCCCAACGAAGATTTAATGACGGCCTATAGTGCCGGCCAGCGGATTTTTGGTGAGAACAAGATCCAGGAAATGACCGATAAACAGGAAGAGCTTCCAAAAGATATCGAATGGCACATGGTGGGCCATGTGCAGCGAAATAAGGTAAAATATATGGCGCCTTATATTGGCCTGATTCATGCTGTGGATAGTTTAAAATTATTAAAAGAAATCAATAAGCAGGCGAAAAAGGTGGACCGGAAAATAAATTGCCTGCTCCAGATAAAAATAGCCGAAGAAGAGTCGAAATTTGGTATTTCCCGGCAGGAAGCTGAAGAAATTCTTACTTCTGATGCTTACGCCAAAATGAAGAATACTGAGATAATAGGATTAATGGGCATGGCTACTTTTACCGATGATGAAAATCAGGTAAAAAAAGAATTTTTGAAATTAAAAAGTATTTTTAACGACTTTAAAGAAGACTATCCTTCTTTTAAAGAGCTTTCTATGGGAATGAGCGGGGATTATAAAATAGCCCTGGAATGTGGCACGACTATGGTTAGAATAGGAAGTAGTATTTTTGGAGAACGGAATTATAATTAAAAGGAAGTAAATTTTTTGTACGCAATTTTAGACATAGAAACCACAGGTGGAAAGTATAATGAGGAAGGAGTAACCGAAATTGCCATTTATAAATTTGACGGGCACAAGGTTGTAGATCAATTTATAAGCCTTGTAAACCCAGAGCAGCCCATCCAGCCTTTTGTGGTTAATCTTACCGGAATTAATAATGATATGCTTAGGCATGCGCCAAAATTTTACGAAGTCGCTAAACGAATTGTAGAAATTACCACAGATTGCATCCTGGTAGCCCACAATGCCAAATTTGATTATCGCATTTTAAGAACAGAATTCCGCCGGCTGGGTTTTGAATATGAGCGTAAATCTTTGTGTACCGTAGAACTTTCAAAAAAACTTATTCCGGGTCTTCCCTCCTACAGTCTGGGAAAACTGGTAAGATCACTGGGCATTCCGCTTAGCGACCGGCATCGTGCTAGCGGGGATGCTCAGGCTACCGTAAAGCTTTTTAAAATGCTCATGGCCAAAGATGTGGAAAAAGATATTGTAAAAAACCATGTGAGGCTTGAGCCAAAGAAAAACCTGGATACAAAACTAGTGTATCTTCTTGAAGAACTGCCCACCTGTACCGGTGTTTATTATCTTCATGATGAAAAAGGAGAAATTATCTACATTGGAAAAAGTAAAAATATCCGGAAAAGAGTTACCAGGCATTTCACCAATGAGCATCACAAAGCCAGGGAAATGCAAAAAGAAGTGGCTTCGGTTTCCTATGAATCCTGCGGAAATGAGCTGATTGCACTTTTAAAGGAGAACCAGGAAATAAAGCAGAATAAACCCAGATATAATCATGCTCAAAAAGGGAATATCTTTAGCCATGCATTGTATCACCATACCGATGAAAACGGTTATATCAATTTAAAAATTGGCCGCGCCAACGGCCGTTCTAATATCACCACTTTTACCAATTTGCGCCAGGCCAGGACCTTGCTTAACAATTGGGTGGAAGAGCACCAGCTTTGTGAACGCCTTTCCGGCCTTGAAAAGGGAACCGGCAGCTGCTTTAAACATTCTATTAAAGATTGCTGGGGCGCCTGTGCCGAAGAAGAAAGCGCAGAGGAATACAACCAAAGGGTAAAGGAACTTATTAATAAACATTCCTATGAAAGCCAGAACATGATGGTGATAGACCGAGGAAGAGAAGTAGATGAAAAAAGCGTGCTGCTTATTGAAGATGGGGAATTTAAAGGGATGGGTTACTTTAATCTTAACCACCAGATCAATAATCCTGATATTGTGAAGTCTATAATTACCCCAATGAAAAATGACCGGGACACTCAGCATATTATCCAAAATTACCTTCGGAAAAATAAAAAACTTAAAATTGTAGCGTTTGCGCCGGCAGATTAGCTTCCTCTTTCTCTAAAAACCGGCACTGGTTCAGGGAATTTCTTTAAATTTGAAAGATTCCTAATCAGCATAACTTGAAAAATCGCACCACCAAACACAACTGGAAGTCCAAACTTCATGAAGTGATTTATGAGGCCGATACCCCGGCAGGAAAACTTTTTGATATTGCCTTACTAATAATTATTCTTATTAGCGTGGTGCTGGTAATGATGGAAAGTGTCACAGAGCTTTATGTTCAGTATGCCACAGCGTTTTACTGGGCAGAATGGGTGATTACTATAATTTTTACCGCAGAATACATTTTACGCATTATTAGTATAAGAAGGCCAAAAGCCTATATTTTTAGTTTCTACGGAATAGTGGATTTCCTGTCTACCCTGCCTAGTTACCTCAGCTTTTTTGTTGGTGGTGCCAATTTGCTATTTGCCATAAGGGCCTTAAGGTTGTTACGTGTTTTCAGGGTACTAAAGATCAGCCGCTATGTGGGAGAATCCAACCGGCTTATGGAAGCGCTAAAAAACAGCCGGGCGAAAATCCTGGTTTTCTTATTTGCTGTGGTAATAATATGTGTAATTACCGGTACCTTAATGCATTTAATTGAAGGAGAAGCCGGTGGTTTTAACAATATCCCTCTTAGTATTTACTGGTGTATTGTTACCCTCACTACGGTTGGATTTGGCGATATTGCACCCGTCACCCCTCTTGGCCGTTTTATAGCTTCAATTTTAATGATTACCGGCTATGGAATTATTGCCGTTCCCACAGGAATCGTTACATCAGAATACAGCAAAACCGGTGAACCACACAAACATACCAACACCCAGCATTGCCCCGTTTGCAATGAACAAAACCACCTGAATGAAGCCGAATTTTGCCATAACTGCGGAAACCGTCTCAATGCCCACTAATTTTCTTATCAATATTGTTGGTCCCACTGCCATTGGTAAAACCGCTTTGGCCATTAAATTGGCCCAGTATTTTAATACTGAAATTATTTCAGCAGATTCCCGGCAGTTTTTTAAAGAAATGAGAATTGGCACCGCTGTTCCCGATGCCGAAGAACTGGCCGCTGCACCTCATCATTTTATTCAGCACATTTCAATAGAAGAAGATTATTCGGTTGGCGATTTTGAAAAAGATGCCATGGCAAAAATTGAAGAACTCTTTCTTCGGAAGAATATAGCGATAATGGTTGGCGGGAGTGGATTATATACCAGGAGCATAACTGAAGGTTTAGACGATTTTCCTGAAGTTGATCCTGAAATCAGGGAAAATCTAAATACATTTTTGGAAAAAGAAGGTATTCAGGTGCTTCAGCAAGAACTTAAAGATTTGGATCCTGATTATTATAAGAAAGTAGATTTAGAAAATCCGCACCGGCTAATAAGAGCTTTGGAAATTTGCCTTGGCACCGGCGAGACTTACTCTTCCTTTCTTAATCAGGCAAAAACAAAAAGGAATTTCCATACTATTTCTATAGGCCTAACCGCGGAAAGGGCAATAATTTATGAACGAATCAACCTGAGAGTAGAAAAAATGATGCAGGCAGGCCTTATGGAAGAAGCGCGGCAACTTTACCCGAAGCGGCATTTAAACGCGCTTAAAACCGTGGGTTACAAAGAATTGTTTCAATATTTTGAAGAAAAAATCAGCATAGAAGAAGCCGTGGCCGAAATTCAAAAAAACACCCGCCGATTTGCAAAGCGGCAGCTCACCTGGTTTAGAAAAGACAACTCCATCCAATGGTTTGATATTGCGGAGCCTCTGGAGCAAATTATAGTTTATGCTGAAAAGGAAATTAAAGAAAAAGTTGATTCGAAATAAATTTTATGGTAGAATTGAATTCTATTCGTAAATTATCCTACGGATTTCTATTTCTTCCTGGTCATCTGTGTTCGTAAATATTTGAAGAACATACACCGCCGTTTCTAATTCTCCAAGATCCATATCATATTCCTGTCCCGGCAGCTCCTCTTCAAATTGTCTTTCCAGCAGGTACCTGCCCCGCATATCAAAGACCAGAATTTTTTCTATAATTACGTTTGAAGGCGCAAGAACTTTAAACCGCCCGCTGTTAGGGTTTGGATAAACCCTTATAAAGTCCCATTCCTGCGGCTGGCAAAGACCTGGGGCCGCTTCTACAAAAACCGCTACTCTTGCTGCAGTGGTATTTCCGTTTTCATCAGTCACCTCAAGATCAATAAAATTTTGCCCTACATCTTTACAGGTAAAATCCTTCGGCCCAAATTCATATGTGAGTTCTTCTGAACAATTATCTGTGGCAACAACTGTGTTTCTTAATAGTTCTTCGGTTAAAACAGCCTGGCCATTTTCATCTAACTGAAGCGGCACAGGATTGGCCACGATCTGTGGGCCTAAATTGTCTGCCACTGTGACCGAAAATTCACAAAAGGTTTCCTGGCCATTTTCAGTATAATAAAACCTTTGCCTGCTCACTCCATTATCGGCACAGGTGTAAAGGCTGCGGCTAAGAGAAAGTTCGCCCTGCGGATTCCCTGTATAAACATCGTTAATATCAAGTACAGCTTCCCCGTTCTGGTCCAGCTCCAGGGTAACGCCGTTCACGCAGCTCACTTCTCCCCCACCTGTATTAGCTTCAGTTACCGTAACCACGGCCTGGCAGCTGTCGGTATTGCCGGCAGCATCAATCACGGTGAGGGTAACAATATTTTCACCAATATCTGCCGTGGTAAAAGCGGTTTTATCTATGCTCATATTGATAATTTCACAATTATCAGAAGAATTGAAATTAAGCTCTTCCGCAGAAAGGTTTGCAGTACCACCAGACAGGCTGAGTTCATAAGCATCTACACATTCTGCTACCGGGGCGATATTGTCCCGCAGGATCACTTCCACACTACAGCTGCCGTTTAAAGCCCCGGAATAGGTGAGTTCAATAAAATTATCATTATCGAAATCTGAACAATCGAAATTTAAATTATTTGCCGCCACCTCTACATTATCGCTTTTAGAAGCATATAAATCTGAAAGGGCGGCACTCGCGGTCCCGTTTTCATCAAGGTTCAACGTGATGATTTCCTGACAATCTATAAAAGCACTGGTGCCACTGCCAATCACGTTTATCGTTACGGTAGCTTCGGCAGATTCCCCTCCGCCATCAGTCACGTAGTAAGTAAAACTATCTGTCCCGGAAAAACCGGTGTTGGGAGTGTATGTAAAAGAACCGTCCGGCTGTAAATTTAAAGTACCATTGCTCACTTCAGAAACCTGAATAACCGTAAGATTGTCGCCATCGGGATCTGAATCATTTTGCAGAAGGCCTTCTTCGGCAGAAACCTGAAGCTGGGTATCCTGCGGCGTGGAATAATTGTCATTTCGCGCTACCGGCGGATCATATTTTACCTCGATATGCACAACGGCCAGGTTAGAATTGCCTTCTCCATCACTGGCAAAATAGCTGAAAGTGTCCGGGCCGGTATAATCCTGCTGTGGCACGTAAGTAAAAGAACCATCGGCATTCAGGCTTACTGTACCAAAAGCAGGGCCGTTTTGAAGCGTGGCGCTAAGGTTGTCCCCGTCGGCATCATTATCATTTTCCAGCACCCCGGGAGCGGCAACCATTAAAGTTTGATTATGAAAAGTTTCATAATAATCATCACTGGCCACAGGAAGATTGTTCCCGTTACCATTCTGCTCTTCTTCCAGGTAAACATATATATAACAATTACTAATATTTCCAAAGGTATCTTCAGCAGTAATGGTTACTGTAGTATCTTCATTTATTTCCACCCCCGGCAGCGGATCCTGAACAACACTTGTAATTCCGCAGTTATCGGTTACTTCCACCTGCTCGGAATAATCTGGCAGGATAAAACCTTCAGAAGGGGTATAGGGGACATTTTGTAAGGGCAAACAACTAAAAACCGGGCCATCATAATCTACCAGGATGACCTCTATTTCGCAGGTCCTGGTTTGCCCGTTGTAGGTTGCAGTAATAGTAACATGAGTATCTTCGGTTAGCAGTTGGCCTGTGGGAACGGACTGTGATATCACGGCTACTTCAGGAAAGTAGGTATATTCATCTGCCAGGTCCGGCAGGCGAAATTCGCAGTTTTCATCAGGCTGCACCCTTATTTCGCCATTGCAAAGCAAATCAAAACTATCCATAGCGGTAAAGTCGAGGATAAATGTACAGCTGCCGGTATTGCCCGAAGCATCTGTGGCGCTTAAAGTAACCGGATAATTTTCCACTTCATAAAGAACAGTTCCTGGTTCAGGAATTTGGGAGTATTCCAGCTCCCCTAAACAATTGTCACTTGCCGGGTAATTGAAAGAAAAATCGGGCACCTCATATCCTTCGGTAATTTCGAAACCTCCTGTTATAGAGTCCGGACATTCAAAAACGGGTTCTAAATTATCTTTTACGAGGGCGGTTACGGTACAGGTAGTTTCAGTGCCAGCGTTCGTTGTAATTGTCAATTCCAGGACAGTCTCCCCCAGATCGTCACAGGTTAACAGGTTTCGGTTTAAAGACAGGCTTACATTATCTTCTGCAGGATTTCCGTTGTAAAACAGAGCGGGATCTGGCACGGCCTGCCCATTATTATCCAGCTGAACACTATTATCCCGGCAAGCACCTGGATTTTCCTCTTCTTCCTCTAAAGTTAGCTGAAAACTACAATTTCCAGTATTTCCCGAAGCGTCGGTAACGGTAAAAGAAATTTGCTGGCTGGCATAAATAATTTCTCCCACAGCCGGAGATTGGGTGATTTGAAGGCTTTCTTCCGAAGTACAATTATCGGAAACCAACAGTTCTTCATAATAATCTGGAACCATAAAACCTTCTTCTGGATCAAAATTTTCGGCCTTTGGATTAGGACAGGTAATTTGTGGAGCGGAAGTATCGGATAAATTTAGCTGAAAAGTGCAGGAATAATTTTCACCATCTAAAGTTCCATTGATGGTAACGGTTGTTCCCGTTGAAATAAAAGCTCCGGCTTCCGGAGATTGGGTGAACTCGGCCTGCGGAAATTCCTGCCTTAAGGAAACGGTATAATCCGGCACTTCAAACTCACAATTTTCGTCTAAAGAGCCATTTTGATCCCCGGTGCATTCAAAAGTGAAAGGATTTTCCTCTTCTATAAAAACCGAAAACCTACAGGTATACGAGTTTCCGGCAGCATCGGTTGCGGTTATAGTCACTTCAGTATTCTCCTGTATAAGCACTCCCGGTTCTGGTGATTGCTCTACGCTGGCAATTGCACAATTGTCTGAAACTTCAGACTGCGGTATATAATTGGGAATTATAAATCCTTCTGCAGAATTATAATTAACGGTTTGGTTGCCGGGGCAAATAACATACGGCACACCTGTATCGCGGCGGGTGAGGGTAAATGTACAGCTAACGGACTCTCCATCTAAGTTAGCTGTAAGACTAATAATTTGTAACTCTCCATTTATAACTGTGCCCGGTCCCGGTGATTGACTAATGGTGGCCCCGCTAAGATTAACAGTGGCCAGGTTTGTATAATCTTCCAGTACGTACTGGCAATTTTCATCTGGATTGAAATCCTGGTCCGCAGGACAGGTTATCTCCAGTTCTTCCTCTTCTTCCTCTAAAGTCAGCTGAAAACCACAATTCCCAGTATTTCCCGAAGCGTCGGTAACCGTAAAAGAAATTTCCTGACTTTCATAAACCACTGTTCCGGCGGCGGGAGTTTGGGTAATTTGCAGGTTTTCTTCAGGAGTGCAATTATCAGAAACAATTAATTCTCCAACGTAATCTGGAATTGTAAAGCCCGTTTCAGGATCGAAAATTGCCGTTTTTGGATCTGGACAGGTGATTTGAGGAACCACATCTTCAGTAACAATAACATTAAAGCTACATTCAGTCATATTTCCTGCGGCATCTGTAGCCGTATAAGTAACCACATGTTCACCTACGGAAAAACGATCTTGAAAACCTAAATCACTTATGAGTTCAATGTTTACATCTCCCGAATTGTCTGTAGCCTCAGGCATAGGAAAAGGTGCTGCCACATCACATTTCCCTCTAGCTGCGGTTACGGTAATATTATTCTGTGGGCAGTTGGTGAATTGTGGCGGATCCATATCTGCATTTTCAATAACATTCACGATAAAGCTGCAGGTGGTAGTATTTCCATTAGCATCTGTTGCAGTATAAGTAACAGTAGTTTTACCCACGGGAAAAACTTCTCCAGGAGCAAATCCTGCAGTAAGCCCAAAATTACTGATTTCGCAATTATCGGTAGCCGAAGGAGCTGTATAATTTACCGTAGTTCCTGTTTCTCCATATTCCACGCTATATTCCAAATCTGAAGGACAATCGGAAATAAGAGGATCTTCATTATCTCTTACCGTAACAGTAAAACTACAGGTATCTGTCCCCGCCTGGTTGCTTACTTCAAATATAACGATAGTTGGCCCTACAGGAAATTCTTCCCCCGAAGCAGGTCCTTCTATCTGCACAGGTTCAATGTTATCTTCCCCGGCCCTGGCAGTTGGAGGATTAAAAGTAACAATTGCACCACATTGCCCTTCATCTACAAGAACATTTGGCTGATCTGGAGGGCAAAATATAAACTCAGGGGCTTCTTGTTCTTCTTCTTCAATAATTACCTGAAATATACAGGCTTCCGACTCATTTCCTGCATCATCCCTGGCAATAATTGAAACTTCTGTGGTTTCGGTTATTGAAGTTCCTTCTACCGGAGCCTGGACAAACTCCAAATTATCGTCACAATTATCTGTAAATACTGGTAAATTTGTATAATCTGGTAATTCAAAGCTTCCATTTGTAAGGCTTCCCTCCCGATCTTCAATACAGGAAACCAGTACCGGAGCATCTGTATCATATCCGGGGGAACGTTGATAGGCTTCTAAATCAAAATCTATGGTAATATCAGGAATTCTTTGGCCAAAGATTGTTCTGATACGTCCATCAAAAATTGCATTATTTACGTATAAACTTCCGCAATCTGAGATAGCAAGATCTACGGGAAAATCTATTTGAGAAGAAATGGTTGATCGATAGGTATTATTAGGATTATAAACATCTATGTTAAATTCATTGTCTGCAATCCCCTCTTTAATAATTTCAAAAACATCGTAGAATTCATCAACATCATTAGTGGCTTCTAAAACCCTGGCTAAATCAAGATCTCTACCAAAATCTGCAATAAAAATATTATCAAAATCATCAACAATTATACTTCCCGGTGATCCTATTGGGCCTCCACTTATTTCGTCGATTTGAGTAGGATTATAATTTTCATCAAATTGTAAAACCTTTACACTGGCATTATTATTTTGCCCTAATTCAGCCATATAAAGATAGCCTTTGCTATTTACGGCCAACCTGTAAGGGAAATTCAGTAATGTCCCCTGAACCTTATCAAATTCTTTTATCAGGTTATTTTTATAATTTCCTGAAGCATCTTTTCTATAAATTTTAATAAAGCTGGGATTGGATGGAGGCGTTGAATTTCCAATATAATGATCTGCTACATATAGATTATCTTCTTTATCAAAAGCGAGTCCCATTGGACCTCTAAATTTATTTGCACCCGTTCCATAGCTTCCATCCCCCAGGTCTTCATTAGGCAAATAAATTCCTTCCGGAGAATAAACCCTTATAAATCTTCTGTTACTCTCATTAGTTGCCACGAAGAATTTCCCTTCACTATTAATGGCGAAGTCCATTGGATTGCTTAACCTATTGCTCTGATTTGGAATAAAATTGGTTAATTGATTATTATTCCCTATTTTCTTTATTCCGTTTCCATAAGTTAAAACAAAACGCTCGCCTTCCGGATTAACTTCTACAGAAATAATTAATCTATTTATTTTAGCTTCAGGATTAAAGGCATCATTTATAGTGATGCCAAAGCGATCTAAATTTATGGAATTAGAAGCATTATAAGTATAATTAGGATTTTGCCCCACAACATTCTGAAAAGCAAAAAATAGGATGAGTACTGGTAAAAAAACACCGTACCGGAGTTTTCCGGAAGCTCGGCTAGAAGAAGGTAAGAAGCTAAACATTTGGGACTTAGGATTATACTTCAAGCCGCAAATATAAGTATAGTTTAGGGAAGTGACAGGGGTGATCTGTTAACTTTTCTTCCTGTAAAAGATTTATAAGGAAGGCTTTTAATTTATTTTATCCTGAGGTAACAGGATACAATCCCCATTCTAAAAGGATCTTATAAAGTAGTTTAGAAAAACCTCCATTTCAGAAATACGCACTCCTGAAATGGAAGTTTCACTAAGAAACTGAAAATTTTAAATTAGTCTTCGTCTTTTTCTTCATTTCGCACCACAAGTCGGAACCCTTCCCCGTGGATATTTAAAATTTCAACGTTTTCATCTACTTTCAGGTATTTACGAAGCTTGGCTATGTAAACATCCATACTTCTTGAGGTAAAATAGTTATCGTCCCTCCAGATTTTTGTTAATGCCAGTTCCCTTGGCATTAAATCATTTTCATGTAAGGCAAGTAAGCGCAACAGCTCGTTTTCTTTTGGAGATAATTTTTGTGGTTCACCTCCATCATAGGTTAAAAACCTCAATTTTGAATTTAGATGGAACTTGCCAATCTCGAATTCAAATTGCTTACTGTCTGCAACACTATCTGTGGCCTTGCGTTGCATGATGGCTTTTATCTTCATTAACAGCACTTCACTGTCAAAAGGCTTGTTTAGATAATCGTCTGCCCCAACTTTGTATCCCTTCAAAACATCTTCCTTCATAGCTTTTGCGGTGAGGAAAATAATTGGGATTTCTTCATTCTTATCCCGAATTTCCTTAGCCAGGGTAAACCCATCCTTATAAGGCATCATTACATCAAGAATACAAAGGTCGAAATCATCTTTTTTGAATTTTTCAAATCCTTCCATCCCGTTTTTGGCATGAGTAACCTCATAGTCGTTCATTGCCAGGTAATCTTTTAATACCGTTCCAAAGTTTGGATCGTCTTCAACTAATAAAATTTTCTTGTCTTCAGTTTCCATATATTAAGATATTAGAGGTAATTTAATTATAAATGTGCTTCCTTTTCCTTTTTCGCTTTCCACGTAAATTTCACCATGATGATCTTCAATTATTTGATGGGCATAGGCAAGGCCAAGTCCATGCCCCTTCACATTATGAATGTTACCTGTGTGTTCGCGATAAAATTTTTCAAATATTCTTTTTTGGACAGTTTTACTCATTCCCGCTCCCTGGTCCCGAATTTTCAGGATGATCTTGTCCTTTACATTTTCAGTATAAATATCAATTTTTGGCTCGTTTGGAGAATATTTAACCGCGTTATCAAGAATATTAACAATAACATTGGTGAAATGGTCTTCATTGGCCAAAATAGAGGATTTTAGTGCAGCAAAATGAGTTTGCACATAGCCACCGCGGTCTTCAACAATTAATTCTACATGGGTAACCGCATCTTCAATAAGATCATGTAACTGAAGCCTTTCCTTTTTAAGGTCCAGTTCGTTTTTTTCCAGTTTTGAAATTCGCAGTACATTTTCCACCTGGGCGTGCATCCGTTTATTTTCATCTTTTATCATTCTAAGATAACGGGATACTTTCTCCTGGTCATTAATTATTTTAGGATTCTTTATGGCATCCAGGGCAAGATTAATAGTGGCAATAGGAGTTTTAAACTCATGCGTCATATTATTGATAAAATCGGTCTTTATCTGTGAGATCTGCCGCTGCTTAATAAGTTGTGATAAGGCACTGGAATAAGCAATTACAATAATAAGCGTAAAAATTATAGATAGGGAAGCCATAACTATTACAGAAGATAAAACAACTTCTTTTTTTCCCATAAAATTTACCAGAAGCCTGTAGTTACTCTTCCCATTATCATCTACAAACAGCGGCACCCCGTAAGTACCCGGATGATCTAACGAAAAATTATCTGAGTGCAGGTTGGTAGCAATAGAGTTGCTAAAAACTGCATATTCAAAATCAGATTTTATATCCCGCTTCTCCAGTTCTTCAGTAATTAATTTCTCTATAGTTTCCTCACTTACCCTGGTATGAATGGGCAGCTTATTGGTTACATCTGCAATTAAACGGCGCAGTGACTGTTTTTCCACATCTTTCATCCTTACCATCCGCTCTATCTGCTGTTCTGCGGTTAGTGCTTCATTATCCAGGGTTTTCTTTACAATATTGGTTACCCGCTTATTAATAAGTTTTGTGAACAGGATGCTGTCTTCACCGGAACCTAAAAACCCTGAAGAGATTTTGTAATCCTCTTCCAAAATTGCCTCGGCCTGGAATTGTGACTCATTTTTGAGATTTTCCCTTCCAGAACTAAAATATTCGGTTAAGGTTATTCCATTAAGGGAACTATTGCTTTTGTCTATAGAATCAAATCGAAACCAGTAACTCTCCAGTTCACGGTTCTGTATCTCATCGGCAACATTAAGAAGTACCTGCTTTGCATTGTAAGAAAATTGTTCTTCCCTGTCGTCTATCGTACTTTTTATCCAATAGCCCTGAACGAAAATAATGCCGATAAGGGAGAGGCTCATTAGCACAACGAGAAGAAAAAATAACTTCTTATTCATGACCCCAAAAGTAAGATTTTAACATTTAGAGCTCTGAGGGTTTAACCAAATGTTAACAGACTTTTCCTTAATTTTTGCCTGACTTTAAGATAATTTCATGAAGATTCCTGACATCCCGTTGTGTTTGCTCCCGCTGAAGATTTTCAATTTCAAAATCTGCTAATTCTCTCTTTTTTTCATCATCCCACTGATGCTTCATCCGGGCTTCAATTTCTTCCAGAGAACTTTGGTCACGCTCCTTCAGTCTTTTTATTTTTTCTTTATAAGGAGCCGTTACCAGAATGGTAACATCGCATTTTTTATATCCCCCTTTTTCAAATAGGATAGCTGCTTCATAAATAACATAGGGAGCATGTTGCCGATTTTTCCAATCCTCAAAATCTTTTGCAACAGCAGGATGGATAATGTTATTGAGTAGATTTAGTTGTTCAGGATCCTTAAAAACACGGGAAGCAATATACTTCCTGTTAGGAAGCTGCCCTTGATAAGCTTCCTGTCCAAAAACACCAATTATCGCACTCCTTATTTTCTCTGAAGAATTCATCAACAACTTCGCGGCATCGTCTGCAATATAAACGGGAATGCCAAGATTTCTGAAAAAATTAGCCACAGTGGTTTTTCCGCTCCCAATCCCGCCGGTGAGTCCTACTACTATCATTTTTTAATTACAAACTGGATTTTGCGTTCACTTAACCTAATATTGTTCACAAAATCGGGTTTTTCCACTAATTGCGCTAAAAAATAATCCTCTCCTTCATTCACATTCTTAAAATCACAAACCACTTTAAAGCTGGAAGGCTTTACCCGGTCATAATCTTCAAGATTTACCTGATAATACACGAGTATCTTTTTCGGAAAATAAGCAAGGTTTAAAGATTCGGGGACATTTCTTACCTCTACAGGAATCTGCACACTGCCTTCTGTAAATTTTTCTACTTCCAGGGAATAGCCTACCTCATCCCTGTAAAAGCTTAACATTCCCAGGTGAGTGGTATCCAGTTTTACCTGGCCGGTGATATCGCGGTTAATGTTGTTGCGGTTAATTGGCAGGGTAGGCACACTTTGGAGGGTATCAATAATGCTTTTTGGGCCACTCACGGTAACGGAATCTGGTTCCAGTTGCACACCTTCCCCTGCAGAATAACCTACCGCATAATTCACATTTATATTTGGCACCACCGCAATCCTTCGCTCCTGTTTAGGCTGAAAAGGAATCTGGATTTCACTATCCAGAAATGTGGCATTATCAAAATCTATTCCCAGCTCTTCAGAAATGGCGTTGCGGTTGTTTTCAATTTCATAAACCAGATGGTTGCCGTCAACCTCTGTTTTGGCAAGGTCTATAGTAAGTTTAGGACGGAATATGCGATAGTATAAGATGTAAAACCCCTGCTCGTGCAAACGCATATCCACTTCCTGTGGCTTTTCTGCAGAAAGGCTTTTATCCAGAGGAGCATTGATGTATGTTAAGGGCACCTGCACAATTTGAGTATATTCTTTAGAAAGCTGCACCAGCAACCAGGTTAAAGCCGAGAAGAAAAGAAACACACTAAAGGTCTTCACATTAGCTTTTTTAAAATTCCTCCTCCTTATTTTTAAATTGTTCAGCATCTTTTAAAAGAATAATTGCGGATAAACCTTTTCCGGGTTCCTGTTTAATATTTTTATCTGAAAAAATGATCTTATAAAACCTGTCCCATAACCTGCAAATTGAATTAAAACAGCAAACACAGACAGGAAACCTACTATAATATTCTTACTTCTGGCAGCAGCATCTATACCAATAATTATGAAATATAAGATATAAATAGAAATAAAAATGTACAGCTTTAAAACAGCTAAAATTAATGCCAGTAACAATCCTGTAATAAAAATCGTGGGAAACCAGTACGTTATTTTTGCTGAAGCGGGATGCCACATATTTAAAATTGGCCGCACCAAACCAAATTTACTTACCTGCTCAAGAAATTTACGCCAGCTTATGCGGCGCTTATGGAAAACCCGTGCATGAGGAATGAGGCAGGTTTTAAATCCCTGCTTTATGAGCCTAAGGGACAAATCTGGGTCTTCTCCCGGGTGGATCCTGCCAAAACCACCGGTTGCTTTAAAAGCTTTTTTTGAGATCCCCATATTAAAACTTCTTGGCTGGAATTTATTTACTGAAGATTTTTTACCCCTAATTCCTCCGGTAGTCAAAAACGAGGTCATGCTGTAATCTATTGCTTTCTGCACATTGGTAAAAGAAGAATGCGCGGCATCAGGCCCTCCAAAACAGTCACAAAAATTATTTCTAAGGAAAGCATCTACTTCAATTAAATAATTGGGTGGCAGCAAAACATCAGAATCCAGGATGAGAAAATAATTCCCTTTTGCTTTTCGCATTCCAAAGTTGCGGGAGTTCCCGGGCCCTGAATTCTTCTTATAGTAGTAATTAATCTCAAGCTTTCCTGAAAATTCAGCAATCACATCTTCTGAAGAAAGACTAGAACCGTCTTCTACAATCACAATTTCAAAAGGAGCTTCAAATTCCAGCTGAAGCATACTTTTTAATAGTTCCCTTACTTCCTGCGGACGGTTGTAAACTGGGATAATAAAGGAATAACTAAGGTTCATCTGGTAAATCTAAGAAAAAAGAAGAGGTTGTTTAAAGATTTGGAAATTCCTGTTTTGAAATTTCAATTTTAAACAACCTCTTATAAATGTAAATGCCGAAGCAAAAAATTATTCTTTTTGATCCTTCTCAAAAGCCTCCATTACCTGCTGGCTCACTCCCATATTCGAGAATCCGCCATCGTTGTAAAGGTTTTGGAGCGTTACTTTTTTTGTGAGATCTGAGAAAAGGCTTACCGTATAGTCTGCGCAATCCTGTGCTGTCGCATTGCCAAGCGGCGACATTTTATCGGCATAGGCAATAAATCCGCCAAAACCTTTTACGCCCTGGCCTGCAGTGGTGGGAGTTGGCGATTGTGAAATGGTATTTACGCGCACTTTTTTATCTTTCCCGAAGAAATATCCAAAACTACGCGCGATAGATTCCAGGTATGCCTTATTATCTGCCATATCATTATAATCTGGAAATACTTTCTGTGCGGCGATATAAGAGAGCGCAACAATGCTTCCCCACTCGTTCATTGCGTCCTTTTTATAAAGCGTTTGCATGGTTTTATGAAAAGAAACCGCAGAAACATCCCAGCCTTTGGTAGTAAAATCATAATTCATATCGGTATAATGATTGCCCTTGCGCACATTTACAGACATCCCAATAGAGTGCAGCACAAAATCCAGTTTTCCACCAAGAATTTCCTGCGCTTTTTTCACGAGGTTTTCAAGGTCTTCCACTTTAGTGGCATCGGCAGGAATAATTTCAGAATTTGTCTTTTCGGCAAGTTCTTTTATACTTCCCATTCTCATGGCAATAGGCGCATTGGTAAGCACAAATTCGCCGCCTTCTTCATGAACTCGCTCGGCTGTTTTCCACGCGATGGAATTTTCATCCAAAGCTCCAAATATGATCCCTTTTTTCCCTTTTAGCAGGTTATATGACATGGTTGTTCTATTTTAAGGTTGTTAGCGTGTAAAGATAGTAGTTACTGTTTCAAAGTTCAAAGTTTTTACAAAAGGAATTGGATTCAGTTGAGGTTAGAGGTTAGAGGTTAGAGGTTAGAGGTTAGAGGTTAGAGGTTAGAGGAAATTCGCTTTTCCTGATAATGAGCAAAAAGTAATCTCCCATTCTTTTCCAGTAGTTTTAACTTCAACTATTCACGAAAAAATTTCCCGCACATTACACAGACTATCGCAGAAACCAAATTTACTATTCAATAAAAAACTCTAAACGCTGCAATGAAGCACTGAACTCTCCTCCTTCCACTCTCCACTCCATAGCTGTATCTCAATACTAAATTCTCAATACTCAATACCATTCAGCAGTTCCTTTGCATGTGCACGGGCAGATTCGCTAATATTATTGCCCCCAAGCATCATGGCCAGCTCCTCTACCCTGTCCTGGATTTGAAGCTGTTTAATTTTGGTAGTAGTCACCTCTGCGGTATCCTCTTTAAAGATTTTAAAATGACTGTTGCCTTTGCCGGCAATCTGTGGCAGGTGGGTAATGGCAATCACCTGCATGTTATTGCCCATTCGCTGCAGGATCTCCCCCATTTTTTGAGCGATATCTCCTGAAACTCCTGTATCTATCTCATCAAAAATGATGGTTGGCAGATTGCTTTGCGCCGCAAGGATACTTTTTACGGCCAGCATAATCCGCGAAAGTTCCCCTCCGGAAGCCGCTTTTTTCATTTCCTTAAAATCGTCGCCTTTATTTGCCGCCAGATACCAAAAAAGCTGATCCTGCCCGTTCTGAAGAAAAGTTTTTTGCTGCTGAAGGTCAATTTTTAGCCTGGCATTTGGCATCCCGAGTGCAGCAAGGGTTTCTTCGGTTTCTTTAATAAAAGGCGGAATTATATTTTTGCGGTTTTCATGCAGTTTCTTAGCCACCGCAGCCAGTTCTTTTTCTTTATTTGCAATGGCTTTGTTTAGTTCAGAAAGATCGGTCTTGGCATTTTCACTAGCGGAAACTTTTTTCTGAAGCTCCTCCTGGATTTCTTTTAACTCCTCTATACTGCCTACGGCATGTTTTTTCTGAAGATTGTAGATAAGCTGAAGTTTTGCATTGGTGGCTTCCAGCTCTTCAGGATTGGCTTCTACACGTTCCAAAGCGGCTGCAATTTCTTCCCCAATATCATCCAGTTCAATTATCACGCTTTGCAGGCGCTCATATAAACTTTCGTATGTAGGTGAAAATGCTGAAATTTTTGACAGGTTTCCCCGCACTTCTTTCAAGGTTTCCAGGCTTCCTATTTCTTCCTGTGTAATATTATTGAACGCGGCGCCAAGCTGCTCTGTTAACTCTTCAACATTATTCAATTCTTCATACCGCGCCTCCAGTTCTTCCTGCATCCCGGGCTTCAGCTTTGCCTCCTCCAGCTCGTTCAGCAAAAACAGGTTATAATCATACTCTTTGGCCGCCTGCGCCTGTTCTTCCTTTAAATCCACAGCCCGTTTTTGCAGTTTTCGGTAATCCTTAAGGTGCTGTTTGTATTCAATAATAACTCCTTCATTTTTGGCAATGGTATCAATTACCTGAAACTGGTAATCGATATTGCCCAAACTAAGGGTTTCATGCTGGCTGTGAATATCAATAAGATAGCCTCCCAAAGCATTGAGCGCATTTAGGTTTACCGGAGTATCGTTTACAAAAGCACGGGACTTTCCGGAAGGCAGAATTTCCCTCCTTATGATGGTGCTGGATTCATAATCCAGGTCTTCAGCAATAAAAAAATCCTTCAGCTTATAATTCGAAATATTAAAGCTGCCTTCGATAACGCATTTTTTAGCTGAATTTCGTATCGCCCCGTAATCTGCCCGGTTTCCCAGGAGCAGTCCCAGCGCGCCCAGCATTATGGATTTTCCTGCACCGGTTTCGCCCGTAATGGTTGTAAATCCCGGCTGAAGATTAATCTTTATATCTTCAATTAAGGCGTAATTTTTTATAGAAAGTGCTGTAAGCAATGTGATATAAATTTGAGCCTAAATATACCTAAGAATAAATTCCGAATCAAAAACAATTCGTTTTATTGAAGTGCGTTCCAGTTTTTGGCATAACGCGGCGCGATATTGTTGAGGGTTTCCACCAAAGCCGCGAGAGGAACCGGTGGCCCACCTGAAAAAATAAGCGCAATCTCATCTGCTTTAGAGTCGAAGAAGGTACGCAAAAGCAAACTATTGGCTCTTCGTGTATTCATACTTTCCAGCGTTTCCAGGCTTTCTGCCACAGCAAGTTTTCCTGCCTGTACATCTTTATGCATCACATCCAGCCCCAATCGGTGGTACTGGTACATAGCCTCTCTAAATTCAGCATAGGTATTGGAAAGAAGATTGGTATTAAGGCGGTAACGGGATTTTGATCCATCGGCAGCACGCCAACCCTGGGAATTTCCCTGCTGCGCAGTGGTCACAATTCTGTTGGCTTCCTCAAAATAAATAGTGCCACCATTAAGTTCAAACGTATCTGCATCAAGCCCAATAATGGTGTAGACATAAAATGAAATTACTGAAACCAGGTTGGAAGTGTAGGAATTGGCGCTGTAATTTAAAGGTTGATATTCCCGATAATTAAAATTGAACTGCTCATCGTTAAAATTAAACACCGGGGTAATCATGGAAGTTCCAAAAACCGGCCTTGAGGACTGTACCTGGATACTACCGGTAAAAGACTCCCCGTCGTAGGAGTTTATGGTAATAAACATGCTGCAGTTAATGCGCTCCTGGTCTTCATACTCCAGATTGGTCCAGGTGTTCTGATTTACAAAATCTGTAAGTGACCGCTGCAATGTCCTGAAAACCGACTGATTGCTCTGGCCGGTTTGCTCTGCATTGATGATAATCTCGCAGTTAAGTTCCTGGGCCATCATATTCTGAAGGCCTGAAAACAATATAAAAAATACTAAAACGCTACGCATTAAAAAGTTCTACTACTTCATTTAAGATATCGCGGGCAACATCCTTCTTAGGTTTCAATTCAAAATTTTTCTCCCTGTTAGGGTGAACAATGGTAATTTTATTGGTGTCTTTTTTAAATCCGGCGCCTTCATCCCGCATCGAGTTCAAAACTATAAAATCGAGGTTTTTCCTTTGCAGTTTTCCGCGGGCATTCTCCAGTTCGTCATTGGTTTCCAAAGCGAAGCCAATCAGCTTTTGATGCTTTTTCCTTTTTCCCAATTCCTTTAGGATGTCCTGGGTCTTAGTTAGCTCAAGGTTCAGTTCCTCTTCCGACTTTTTTATCTTTTTATCGGCTACTATTTTCGGTTTATAATCTGAAACCGCAGCGGCAGCAATAACCACATCAACGTCATCAAATCTGCTATTTACCGCATCAAACATTTCCTGCGTACTAACCACTCTTACAAGTTGAATTTCTTCATTTTCTAACTGAAGATGGGTAGGTCCTGAAATAAGCATTACCTCTGCGCCCATTTCCGCAGCGAGATGCGCGAGCTCAAAACCCATTTTTCCGCTGGAATGATTTCCTATAAAACGCACGGGATCTATAGCTTCGTATGTGGGGCCGGCGGTGATGAGTATCCTTTTTCCTTTGAGAGGCAGTTTTGCTGAAAAATGTTCTTCAAGAAAGGCAATAATCTCTTCGGGCTCTGCCATTCTTCCCTCGCCGGTTAATCCGCTGGCAAGTTCTCCGGTACCTGCAGGAATCATTATATTTCCATATTGCTGAAGTGTGGAGAAGCTGTTCTTTGTGGAAGGATGTTTATACATATCCAGGTCCATTGCCGGGGCAAAAAACACCGGGCATCTGGCCGAAAGATAGGTGGCCAGTAGAAAATTATCGCTGTTCCCGGAGGCCATCTTGGAAAGCGTATTGGCCGTGGCCGGGGCAATAAGCATAAAATCTGCCCATAAGCCAAGTTCTACATGGCTGTTCCAGGTTTTATTTTCATCTTCTTCATGAGTAAAAGAAGACAAAACCTCATTTTTGGAAAGGGTGGAAAGGGTAAGCGGAGTAATAAAATCTTTAGCAGCCGGCGTCATGACCACTTTCACATAAGCGCCGGCTTTAATAAATAATCTTACCAGAGAGGCAGTTTTATATGCAGCAATTCCGGCAGTAATGCCTAAAAGTACTTTTTTGCCCCTCAATACAGACATAAGAATTTATCTATACTTCAGAATTTTTGGTATTGCGGTAATAGATTTTTTCATCTAACCACTCCTGTACCGCCAGCGCATGGGGCTTTGGCAGCTTTTCATAAAATTTGGAAACTTCTATTTGCTCCTTGTTTTCAAAAATCTCATCAAGGCTGTCGTTATAAGTAGCAAATTCATCAAGTTTCTCCAGTAATTCTTTTTTAATTTCAGAATTAATCTGGGTGGCCCTTTTAGAGATTATAGAAATTGCCTCGTAAATATTATCTGTCGGTGCATCTATCGCATTTCTATCGTACGTAACACTATTCACCGGTGCATCCATCTTTTTTATATCCATTTTAGTAAAATTAAAAATTTTGTAATCTTGTATTTATATCGTCTAAAGAAGCTTCTATCGCAGGAATATATTTTCCTTCAGGATAATATTTCCTGTAATCTGCCGCATAAGCTTTTGCTTCCCGCAAACGCTCCTGCATTAATTGAAAGTAACTATTGATTGCCAATTCGTAAGCAGCATCAAATTTGTAATAATAGGCATCTTCCCTAAAAGGAGAGCCGGGATAGCCAGCAAGAAAATTATCAAAGGAAACTATAGCTGCCTTATAGTCTAAAGTTTTATGGTACTGCTTGGCAATTTCATAGGCCTTTTTCTCGAGTTTAATCCTTAATTCTTTAGCCATTTCATTGGCTTTTTCTACATATTCGCCTTCAGGGTAAGTATCCAAATACTGTTGAAGCAAAACAATGGCCTTGTCTGTTTCGGTTTGATCCAGATTATAAGGAGGAGATTCATAATAATTGCTGGCGGCCATTTTAAAAGCAGCCTCTTCTGCCTTTTCACTATCTGGATAACTCTGTAAAAAACGTTCAAACTGGAAAGATGATAATAAATAATCTCCTACTTCATAATAGGAATCAGCAAAAAGGTAACTTACCCGTTGACCTTGCGGCTTACCTCTAAACTGTGGCATTATCTGGTCAAAAAGGCGTATAGCCTTACGGAATTTACGATTGCTGTCTTCTGCCTTGGCTTCGTTATAAAGCTTTTCAGCATAAGCATATTTCTCTCCCACATCCTTGCTTTTTAACATATCCTGGTATTCACTACAGGATGCCAGAAGCAAGACGCAGAGTAATAAGATCCCTTTTTTCATTCTTTGTAAAAACATCTGGCAAAAATACATATTTTCCGCACTAAAAAAAATTCCTTTCTTACAGTATAACCTGTAAAAAAGGAAAATAGTATGCGAGTGAAAAATAAGCTTTGAATATTTACCTCCAGAGCTGTTAAAATTGGTCTGCAAAAGCTTCAATTTTCTGCTGAAGTCCAGCCGAGGCTTTCACCAAAGGCAACCTGAGATTGTTCTGGCAAATTCCTTTTTTTGCCAGCAGAGCCTTGATCCCTGCAGGGTTCCCTTCAGCAAAAATCAGGTTGATGGAAGGAGCAATTTTATAATGCAGTTGATAGGCTTCTTTTGATTTTCCTTCCAGCCCAAGCTTTACCATCTTAGAAAATTCCGCAGGAAAACCCTGCCCGATTACTGAAATTACCCCTTTCCCCCCAGCAAGAATCATGGGGAGGGTAATCATATCGTCGCCTGAAATTACCAGAAAGTCTTCCGGAACAATGCTAATTAGCTGCATGGCCTGCACAATATCTCCCGCTGCCTCCTTTATGCCAATTACATTAGGGATTTCCCTTGCGATACGGTTAACCGTATCAGGTAAAAGGTTAGAAGAAGTCCTGCCCGGGACATTATACAAAATCACAGGTTTTGGAGAAGCTTCTGCAATAGCCTTAAAATGCTGGTAGATCCCTTCCTGCGTAGGCTTGTTATAATAAGGAGAAACCGATAGTACCGCATCAAAACCCTGAAGTGCTGAAGATTTTAATTCTTCTACCAGTGCCGCCGTATTGTTGCCTCCAATCCCTATTACCACAGGCAAACGGCCATTATTTTTAGCGATTACGGTGCTTTTTATGAGTTCCTTTTCTTCGGAAGTAAGCGTTGCACTTTCAGCGGTGGTTCCAAGCACCACCAGGTAATCTATCCCGTTTTGCACCTGGTTTTCAACAAGTTTTTCCAAAGCCGGCACATCTACGGTCAAATCTTCATTAAAGGGAGTAATTAGTGCAACTCCTGTTCCTACGAAAGCATCCATGTAATTCAATTCTAATTTTTAATTTATAATAATCCCAATTCCCGTTAAAGCAGAAACTTTATCTGAAAACCACAAAACCTTATTTCTTGTTGTGCTTTTTCAAATTATTGGGGCACAAATGTAAATAAATTCTACGAAGGCCATAGCTCCGTAAGCATTTCAGAAAAGGTGATATTACATTATTTAACACCTTCATTCTTTTTGTGAAATAGCTGTACAGAAATAAGAAAAGGATCCTAAAGCTAAAGCCAGCTTTACCTAAACTTAACAGTCATCAGTAAAAACTGTTTATCTTTGCGGTTTTAATTTTTTATATGAGATTTTACAAACCGGCTTTCCTGCTGGGATTTTCTTTCCTGGTTTTTTCCTGCAAAACAGGACATCATTTTGCAAAAATAGAAGGAGAACGTATAGCGATAGACACTTCCCTGGATGCCAATTCCGAGATCAGCAATTTTATTAAACCCTATAAAGACCATTTAAATGAAGTTCTGGACAGCACCCTGGCCTATAATCCCGTGAATCTTTCCAAAGATGAAGGGGATTTAAACACGGCTTTGGGTAACCTGATGGCAGATATCGTAATGGAAAAGGCTAATCCTGTCTTTAAAGAAAGAACCGGTCGCAATATAGATGCGGTTCTCCTGAATTACGGAGGGATACGCTCAACTTTGAACAAGGGGAAAGTTACCGCCCGTTCGGCTTACGCCCTCATGCCTTTTGAAAATGAAATTGTGGTCGCAAAACTATCCGGGTCAAAAGTCCAGGAATTGCTGCAATACCTGGAGGACGCCGGCACCGCCCATCCTGTTAGCGGGTTACATATAGAAATGAACGATAATTATAAAATCACCGAAGCCACGATAAACGGGGAGCCTATTGATACCCACACTAGTTATTATATAGCCACTTCAGACTACCTGCAGCAGGGAGGCGACAATATGGTATTTTTTAAAGATCCGCAGGAACTTTACCAGGTAAATTATAAGCTACGGAATGCCATTATTGATTATTTCACGGAAGTGGACACGGTAAAAGCAAAAGTAGACAATAGGTTTATCCGGGTAGAGGAACTGTAGTTATGATCCCGCAATTCTTCAGAATTAATAAGAACAGAAAATGAAAAGAAGAAATTTTATACAACAGGCTTCGGCAGCTACCGCATTTGTTGGGCTGGGCGGCTTATCTTCCCTTTCTTTTAAAGCAGCTACCGCCAAACACATTACCATTTTGCACACCAACGATGTACATAGCCATATTGATGCTTTTGGGCCCGATGATCCTAAGAACCCAAACATGGGTGGAGTGGCAAGAAGGGCTAGCCTGGTACAGCAAATAAGGCAAGAAAATTTGAACACGCTTCTTTTGGATGCCGGGGATATTTTTCAGGGGACCCCATATTTTAACTTTTACGGCGGAGAACTGGAATTCAAACTTATGAGTAAGCTAAAATATGACGCGGCCACTATTGGAAACCATGATTTTGACAATGGAATTGACGGCCTTTACGCGCAGCTGCCAAACGCCGACTTCGATTTTATCTGCTCCAACTACGATTTTAGCAATACGGTGATGGACGGGCATACGCTTCCGCATAAAGTATTTACTAAAGACGGGGTGAAAATTGGCATTTTTGGCCTTGGGATAGAACTGCAGGGGCTGGTAAATGATAAGCTTTATAAGGAAACAAAATACCTTGATCCTGTGGAAACCGCCCAGGAAATGACGCGCATTTTAAAAGAGGAACAACAATGCGACCTGGTGATTTGCCTCAGCCACCTTGGCTATAGTTATAATAGTGATACAATTGACGACCTTAAACTGGCCAGGGCTACAAAAGACATCAATCTTATTATTGGCGGCCACACCCATACTTTTCTTGAAAAACCTACTATTGAAACCAACAGCGCAGGAAAAAAAGTACTGGTGAACCAGGTGGGCTGCTACGGAATATATCTTGGCAGAATAGATTTTTTCCTGAATGGTGATGAAGATATACAGGCAGATGGAGTGAAAATAGCCGTTTAACCATTCTCTGGATGTTCTGTTTTTATTGATGCTGTATGATCAGCGGGGGAAAGAAATTATATTTTTAAAATTCCGCGAAATCCTCTTGCAGCATAATAGGAATCAGCGCCGTTATGATAAATAAATACCTGCCCATAGCGGAAATCCCCAAAAATGGCTCCACCCATTTTTCTGATATTTTCAGGTGTTTCCAACCAACTGGAGGTTTTGGTATCAAATTCAGCAATCGACTGTAATTTTTTATACTCAACTTCATTCATTAGGTCAATGCCCATTTTTGAAGCTACATCTTTTACATTATCAGCTGGCTTATACTTTTTCCTTGACTCCAGTGCTTCCCTGTCATAACAAAGGCTTCTTCTGTATTTAGGACTTTCTTTAGAAAAATCACAAAAAATATATTCATTTATGGCACTCCTGTACTCCAGTAAATTTGGTTCTCCCCCCGTTCTTTCCATTTCATTTAGAGACCATAACTTATCTGAATCCTGTTCTAATTTTGATTTGAGATCTGACCAGCTTAATTTAGGAAACCTCTCCTGACTTTTATTAACCCGACTTTTTAGAACTTTGAAAATACTTTCAATTTCTTCTGAAGATAAATCTTTCTTTGTAGCCATCTTTTCTTTGCTGTTTCGCATTTATTCAAAATTACCGGGCCCTTCTGCCGAGCATCTAAAAGATGAAAACCTTACTTTATCATCTTTAAAAATTTCTGCTCATCCAGCATGGTAGTGCCCAGTTTTTCAGCTTTGGCAAGCTTGCTCGGCCCCATACTCTCCCCTGCCACCAGGTAATCTGTTTTGGAAGATATAGAACTGGAAACTTTCCCGCCGTTATCTTCAATTAATTTCTTCAAATCGTTTCTGGACATTTCAAAAGTGCCGGAAATCACGAAGGTTTTTCCATCCAGCTTATTGGTTTGGTTCGCCAGTTTTTCGGCGGAAATCTCCATCTGCACTCCATATTTTTTAAGACGCTCCACAATTTCCTTATTCTCTTTGTTCGCAAAGAAATCGGCCACGCTCCAGGCGATCCTTTCCCCAATTTCATCAACGGCCACCAGGTCTTCTTCTGAAGCTGCCTCCAGTGCGTCTATACTTTTATAATGCCGGGCAAGCTTTTTTGCCACCGTTTCTCCCACATAGCGAATTCCCAAAGCAAAAAGCACGCGTTCAAAAGGAATTTCCTTTGACTTTTCTATTCCATTAATAAGATTATCGGCAGATTTTTCTGCCATACGCTCCAGGGGAAGGATTTGTTCTTTTTTCAGTTCATATAAATCGGCGTAATTGCCAATTAGCCCATTGTTTACGAACAAAGCTACCGTTTCCCCGCCAAGGCCTTCTATATCCATGGCTTTCCTGGAAATATAATGCTGGATGCGACCAATGATTTGCGGGGGGCAGCCGTTGGTATTGGGGCAGTAATGCTGCGCCTCTCCTTCATTTCGCACCAGTTCTGTACCACATTCGGGACATTCTTGGGCGTATTTTGTGGGATGGGAATTAGGGTCTCTCTTGGTAAAATCCACACCTACAATCTTCGGGATAATTTCCCCGCCTTTTTCCACAAAAACAGTATCCCCTTCCCGAACATCCAGTTTTTCAATCTGATCGGCATTATGAAGCGATGCCCTCTTTACCACCGTTCCTGCCAGTTGTACCGGCTCAAGGTTTGCCACAGGAGTAATGGCGCCCGTACGCCCTACCTGGTAACTAATTTTATTGAGCTTTGTACTCTCCTGCTCGGCCTTAAATTTATAAGCCATGGCCCAGCGCGGCGATTTTGCCGTATAGCCCAGTTCATCCTGCTGGTGGAAAGCATTGATCTTTACCACTACCCCATCGGTTTCATATGGCAAATCGTGCCGGTGCACATCCCAGTAGTTCACATAATCCATTACCGCACTGGTGCTGGTTTTTAACTCCGATTCATCGGGGACTTTAAACCCCCATTCCCGGGCTTTCTGCAAACTTTCAAACTGGGACTTGATATTCAGGTTTTCACCAATAATATTATAAAGCAAACAATCCAGCGGGCGTTTGGCAACTTCAGCGCTATCCTGCAGCTTTAAACTGCCCGATGCCGTATTGCGCGGATTCGCATAAGGCTCTTCCCCTGCTTCCACCCGCTCGGCATTCATTTTGGCAAAACCCTCATAAGGCAGTACAATTTCGCCACGAATATGAAATTTCTCCGGGTAATCCCCTTTCAGTTTTAAAGGGACAGAACGAATGGTACGTACATTATTAGTAACATCATCTCCCTGGAAGCCATCGCCGCGGGTTACCGCTTTTACCAGGTTTCCATTTTCGTAAGTTAAGCTGATGGACGCCCCATCATACTTCAGCTCACACACATATTCCACTTTACCATCAACAAGTTTTTTTACCCGTTTTTCCCAATCTTCCAGTTCTTCTTTAGAATAGGAATTGGAAAGCGAATACATTCGGTAATCATGCTCCACCGTGGCAAAATTCTTGGTCACCCCACCGCCAACGCGCTGTGTGGGCGAATTTTCATCATAAAATTCCGGATGTTTTTCTTCCAGCTCCTGTAGTTCCTTCAGCTTCATATCAAAATCGTAATCGCTAATCTCTGGCTTGTCCAGTACGTAATAATTGTAATTATGCTGTTGTAGTTCCTGGCGGAGCTTATTTATTTTCTTTTCAACATCCATTTTTAAATGAAAATTTTATTCTACAATTGTAAGGTGGTCATCTTTAAAATCAAGATGAAAATTTGAATTTTGATGCGTAAATTTAATACTGAATTCTGAACTATAAGCTTTATCGTCTACCGGAAACCAATCTTTCTTAGTTTTATCAATGGTAATGATTAAGCCTTGCGGATCACCAATGGCACAGAATTTATCCAGGCTGCCGTCAAATATTCTCAGTTGGCAGTGCCGGTAAAGGAACTTGTATTTTTCTTCAATATTGGTAGTGGCCAGTCCTATCTCACTTATTCCTACAATTTCTTCTGCGGAAAAAGGGCTGCTATTAATATTGTTCAGATTCCTTCTGGAAATAAATTCCAGGATATTTTTATCATGGTCATAAAAATAAACAGATTTCGCCTCCCAGTTGCTGAAATCCACAATTTCATCATTCCCCATTTTCTGGATTTTCAGCCTTTCTTTCAGCCATTCCAGCGCAGGGACTTCCGTTTCATCCGGAATATGAAACGCGATATGATAAGGTGTGGCACCGGTTTTTTCAACAAACCTCAGCAGGGAATAGCCGGTTTTAATTTCAAAAAAATCATTGCCTTTTTCTGAAATTTCCAGCCCCAGCGTTTCCTGATAAAAAGTGTTCTGCTCTTCAAGCCGCGAAGTATAAATTTGCAGTTCCTCTATCTTCATCTTCAGCAAAAATTAAGTCTGCTCCTTATTTATCCACTTAGGCACGGGCAGGGGTTGGAAATTCGCCATTTTATCCAGCAATTCTTCAGCCCCTTCTGCAATAATCAAAAGGTCAAAATTTGCTTTTTTCAACAGGCCTTTGCGCACCATAGTTTTAAGCATGGCGATGAGCTCATCGTAATAGGCATTACTGTTAAGCAATCCAATAGGATTGTGGTGCAGCCCCAGCTGGGCCCAGGTAATAATTTCAAAAAGTTCTTCAAAAGTGCCAAACCCTCCCGGCAGGGCGATAAAACCTTCACTTAAATCGTGCATTTTAAGCTTGCGCTCATGCATGTCCTTTGTGGTAATAAGTTCAGGTAAATTTGGGTGTACCACCTCTTTGGTTTTTAAAAAACCGGGAATTACACCGGTCACCTCGCCGCCATTATCGAGCGCACCTTTGGCCACCTGCCCCATGAGGCCGAGTTTACTCCCGCCGTAAACCAGCTTTATATTCCTTTTCGCCAGGATTTTCCCTAAATTATAGGAGTCCTGGAATATCACTTTATCATTGCCGGCACTGCTGCCGCAAAATACTGCTATGCTTTTCATTTTCTATTTTTAAAAATTTCCCTTCAGCATCCTGTAATTGCCAAAAATATCTTTTTTTAAACTCGTTTTAAAATTATGCATTTTCAGCAATTCCTCTGTTTCCTCAGCCAAATACTGGTTGATTTCAAAATACAATTTTCCCCCAGGATGCAAGGATTTTTCTGCCAGTTTTGTGATTGTTTTATAGAAAATAAGGGGGTTTTCATCTTTCACATAAAGGGCCAGCTCGGGTTCAAAGTTCAAAACATTGCGCTGCATTCGACTTTTTTCCAGATGGCGTACGTAAGGCGGATTGGAAACAATAATATTAAAATGTTCCTTTAAACTTTCCAGCTGCAGGATATCTTGTTGCACAAAACTTACTTCAACTTTATTTAAGATCGCATTGGTTTTGGCAATTTGCAATGCATTTTCTGAAACATCGATGGCGAAAACTTCAGCATTTGGCAAATTTTTGGCCAGGGAAATGGCAATACAACCGCTGCCGGTGCCAATATCCAGGATCTTTAAATTTTCTGCGGAAGAAGTATCGTCAAGAATCCACTGCACCAGTTCTTCGGTTTCCGGGCGAGGGATAAGCACCGCTTCATTTACTTTAAATTTCAGGCCGAAGAATTCGGTTTCTCCAATAATGTATTGTACAGGCTGATGATTTTTAAGTTGTTGAAGGGCGGCTTCAAAACTGGCATTTTCAGCTTCAGAAATATCACGGTCCGGTTGAAGAGCCATTTGCAAACGGTTCATTTTTAAATATTCTTCAGCAAGAAGATTAAAAAAAGAACCAATTTCTTCCTGCGGATATTCTTCTTTTAACTCCTCCCAAAATTTTATTTTAAGTTCTTTTACCTTCAATGTTTTTAGTTAATTTAAAGGATAAATTAGAAAATTTGAATAAGCCTAAAATTCATGACCGTTTCGCTGCAAAAAAAGCAAAACTTTTATGGCGCGTTTTAATTTTAAGTGCTGAGACTGATTATTATTCCTCAATAAAAAAATCATCTTTAAAACCAATTAGATACAATTTATCTGTGGCCCGGGTCACTGCCGTGTACAGCCACCGTAAATACTCCTTACCTACTCCGTTTGGCAGGTATGGCTGTTCAATAAACACGGTATTCCACTGCCCGCCCTGGGATTTATGGCAGGTCATGGCATAAGAAAATTTAATCTGGAGCGCATTAAAATATTTATTGTTTTTGACCTTTAGGAATTTCTTGTATTTTGAGGTTTCATCTGCATAATCTTTTATGACTTCCTGGTAGAGATTATTGGATTCTTCATAAGACAGTGATGGGGAATTGCTGGTAAGCGTATCCAGTAAAACCACCGTTTCAAAAGGCCGCATTTTTGGATAATCTACCATTTGCACCTGTACTTCAGCAAAACGGAAACCGTAGAGTTCCTTGATCCCGAAGATCTCCAGCACCTTAACAATATCGCCATTCGCAATAAAACCGGCTTCTGAATTGGGCTTTATCCAGAAATAATTATTCTTTACCACCATAAGATAATCTCCTGCAGAAATTTCTTCTTCCTGGAAAAGGATCCTGTTCCTTATTTGCTGGTTGTACTGGTTTGCCCTTTTATTGGACCTTACAATAATACTGGTTTCTTCATTTCCCAGGTTATCGTATGCATCCTGGATGGCTTCCATAATATCGTAACCGTCGGTAAGCCGCACCACGTCTTTTTTTGAAGTAAGTTGAAATTTAAAACTCTCGTAGAATTCTTCCTGCAGGGATTCCCTGATTCGCGTCGCATTCAGCAAAATATCACTCTCTTCACTTTGCCGCACCACCTCGTCCAGCTCTATATGCTTTACCTCCTTATTATAGCTAAACTGGAGCTTTTGCTCTTCCAGGGCCGGGCTCATTTCCATTTTTACCGGCGGAAGCTGTGCGGTGTCTCCTATTAATATTAACTGGCAGTTATGGCCGGAATAAACAAACTGCACCAAATCGTCCAGTAAAGAGCCGTTTTCAAAAAGTTTTGAATCACTGTTCTCGTCTGAAATCATTGAAGCTTCATCCACAATAAAAATACTGTTCTTATGTTTGTTGGGCTGAAGCACAAAACTAATCCCTCCACCTCCGCGGGATTTCTTCGGAAAATAAATCTTTTTATGAATAGTAAACGCCTCCTGTTTGGAATAATTGGAAATTACCTTGGCAGCCCTTCCTGTTGGTGCCAGCAACACTCCAGATTTTTTGATCTTCCACAGGTTCTTCACCAATGTGCTGATAATAGTGGTTTTACCTGTACCGGCAAAGCCTTTAAGCACAAAAAGGGATTCGTTGCGGCCGGCAGTAACAAAGTCAGCTAATTGCTGAAGGGCTATATCCTGTTTGGCCTTTGCCGGGAATCCTAAATCATTAAGAAGGAGTTTGTAAAAAGAAGGGGCATTTATTTGATCCATAGCAAGTGCGTGAATTCTCAAAGATAACCATGGATTTTTAGGGAAGAAACTTTTGCGAATAAAAAAAAATTGTAGATTTGTCGTACACACTATTAATTTTATAAAGTAAATTATTAAAGCATGAGACTTGTAATTCAATTACTCCTTTGGTTGGTGATCATTTTCCTGGCCTATCTTACATTTGATGCGGTTTACAGACCAATCCAGTTTAACAAAGTTAAAGAAAAGCGCTACGCGAAAGTAATTGAAAATCTTAAAGATATAAGAGATGCTGAACTGGCCTATAAAGAAGTTACTGGTAGTTTTGAAGATGATTTTAACGACCTCGTGCAGTTTTTAGACACTGCCCAGTTTGCCATCACCCAACGCCGGGACACTACTTATCTTGATGAAGAATACAGAAAAACTTACGGGGTAGACCAGTATATTGAAGATGTGGTAATCGATACTCTTGGCTTTGTATCTGTAAAAGATTCCCTGTTTAAAGGAAATCAGGAACGTTACAGAAATATGATTAATGTTCCAATTGAAGGTGCAGACGCCAAGTTTGAACTTGACGCGGGAACAATTACTAAAGGAGACAGTAAAATTCCGGTATTTGAAGCTAAAGTTGCCAAAAGCAAAGTCCTTTACGACCAGGATAAAACTTTAATATTACAGGAAAATGAAATTCAGTCGGTAGATGATGTTAATGGTGCCTACATAAGTGTAGGATCTATGCAGGAAGTGAACACCAGTGGAAACTGGCCTAAAGTTTATGGCGACGAGTAATAAGGAAAACACTTTTTTGAAACTGTCCATCCAGGTGAGCCTGGATGGACTTTCTTTTTGTATTCTAAATACACAAGAGAAAAAAATTGTATTCTACAGGAAAAAATCTTTTTCTACGCAGCTGGACCCTGTAAAAGTGCTGGAAGAAATTGACAAACTTTACAAGCAGGAGCCGCATCTGGAAATACCTGTGAATGAAGTAATCCTGTTGTTTAATAACAGCCTGTTCACCCTGGTTCCCACGCCGCTTTTTGAGGAAGAAAATGCTTCCAGCTATCTCAAATTTAACACTAAAATCCTTAAATCTGATTTTATTGCGTATGACGAACTAAAGCAGCACCAAATAGTAAATGTTTACATTCCATATACCAACATCGTTAATTACTTCTTTGAGAAATACGGGGAATTTGAATATAAACATACCAGCAGCATCCTTGTAGAAGAGTTACTGAAGTTACCTGCAGAGGAACCTACTATGTACATCTTTAACCGTGAAAAAGAATTTGACCTGGTGGTAACAGATCATGCTGAATTACTTCTTTGCAATTCCTTTTCATACGAGACAAAAGAAGATTTTCTATACTATATCCTTTTTACCGCGGAACAACTCCATCTTGATCCACTCGAATTTCAACTGGTACTTTTTGGCGACATTACTAAAGAATCTGAATTTTATAAAATAGCTTATAATTATATCAAGAATATAGAATTCCTTTCATTAGTTTTTCCTTTCGATTTCTCTGGCGAAGCTGAAAAACCCTCTCCCGAAACAAAAGAATTCGTTCTTTTAAAATCTTTGTAATGCGAATAATTTCAGGCACCAATAAGGGCAGAAGAATAATTGCCCCACAAAAACTTCCGGTAAGGCCCACAACAGATATGGCTAAGGAAGCGCTTTTTAATATTTTAAGAAATCAGTTTCCCCTGCAAAACATAGCTGTTTTAGATCTTTTTGCCGGCACCGGCAACATTTCCTATGAATTCGCTTCCCGTGGCACTGAAAATATCACCGCGGTAGATGGCAGTTTTGAATGCGTGAAATTTATTAAAAAGACTTCAGCAGAACTTGATTTCCCTATACAGGTTATTAAAAGTGATGTTTTTAAATACCTGGAAAAAGCTCCTGTAAAAGCAGATGTTATTTTTGCCGATCCTCCATACGATTTTGATAAAGAGACTTTCGAAAAGATCGCTAATCTTACTTTTGAAAATGAAGTCTTAAATCCTGAAGGCATCCTTATTATTGAACATTCCAAACATACCGATCTCTCTTCAGTCACCAATTTCAAAAATTCCAGGAAATACGGCAGCTCCATGTTTAGTTTTTTTTCGTAAATTAATCCTATGGGCAAAGTTTTGAGTACTAAAAATCTCGAACACGCAACTTTGGAGTTTTATAATAATTATGTAATTGCTATAGTTAAGGAAGACGTTGTAGTGGGACGCACGGAAGTAAACTCCTATATAAAAGCCTGCACTAATTTTTTTTGCGGCACCACGTTTGTTTACATATCCCTGCGCAAAAATGCATATAATGTAAATCCCGTTATTTATTCGGGAGAAATGAGAAAATTGAAAAACCTGGCCGGGATGGCAATTGTATGTCACCAACCTTCAAAAATAAACACTGCAAAGTATGAGCGCAATTTTGTAAATTTTCCTTATGAAATTTTTACTTCTCTGGACGATGCCCTAGAATGGTCCGCAGAGTTAACAAAGGAATAATTTTACCGGCGTATTCTCCTCTTATTAAAACCGAATGATTTCTAAATTATTCCTTTTTTCAATCCTGCTTATGCTGAATTTTAAGGCAAATGCCCAATTTGATGATTATCACCTAATTTTTTCTGAAGAATTCAATTACCGCGGCCTTCCCGATGAGGAAAAATGGAATTATGAAGAAGGTTATGTACGCAATATGGAGCCGCAGTATTACACTAAAAAACGAAAAAAAAACGCCCGGGTTAAAAATGGGAATTTAATTATTGAAGGACGTAAGGAAAGTATTAAAAACAGCTTTTATAAAAGAGGGAGCACGCACTGGCGCAACAGCCCAAAAAGAACCCAATATACTTCAGCCAGCCTCAATACCCTGGGAAACTTCAGTTTTCAGTATGGATTTGTAGAGGTTAAGGCTAAATTGCCGGAAGGAAAAGGCGTCTGGCCGGCTATTTGGATGCTGGGAACAGATGTAAATGAAGTGGAGTGGCCTTTTTCAGGAGAAATAGACATTATGGAATTTGTTGGTAAAGATGAAAAACACGTCCACGGAACAGTGCATTACCCAGCCAACAATGAAGAAAAGTATGCCTCCAGTGGGAGCAAACTTCCTGTTGAAGATCTGCATGATGATTTTCATATTTTCGGCCTGAACTGGACTAAAGACAAAATTGAATTTTATTTCGACAGGCAGCTTTATCATACTTTTCTTATTGAAGAAGCCGGCGAGATGGCATATATTTTCAGAAAGCCATATTATCTTCTAATAAATCTGGCGCTTGGTGGCGGATGGGCAGGAGAACTGGACGAGTCCATTCTTCCGCAGCAGTTTTTAATAGATTATGTAAGAGTGTATAAGCCCGGTGAATAAAAAAAGCAGGTCTGTAAGCCGGATTCTGTGCATTTCGAAGCATTCGAAAGCCCTTGTCATTTATCTGAGGCTTTTGTTGCCAAAGGCCTTTAGCTGCCTACCCTCCGGAAGCAGGCGGGCCGCCTGCAGCACCGGTTTACATGGCATTGCACCGCATAGAGTTTACCCGATTTCACTACAGCATTACCTGTACATCCTTTCTGTTGCACTTGTCCTAACCTCACGGCCGGTGGGCGTTACCCACTATGCTGCCCTATGGTGTCCGGACTTTCCTCTCAACCTCGCACCCCGGCAAACACCGGGATAATAGATCAAGCGACAAGGCGACCTGCTTTCCCGCAAAGGTAATGCAAATTAGCCGGATAAAATTGTTGATTTCTCGTCCTCTTTTGTTTAAAAATAACTACCACAAACTTCAACTTTAGGCTTGTGATTTTTATATTTGTGCTTCAATAGATTTTGATGGAGCATTTTGTAGTATCAGCCAGAAAATACCGGCCGCAAACCTTTAAGGATGTTGTGGGCCAGCAGGCTATTACCAACACCCTGGCCAATGCTATAAAGCACAATCATCTTGCGCAGGCATTGCTGTTTACCGGTCCGCGTGGGGTTGGAAAAACCACCTGCGCCCGTATTCTGGCAAAAATGATCAATCAGGATGAACATCACTCGCCAGATGAGGATTTCGCGTTTAATATTTTTGAACTGGATGCGGCTTCCAATAACTCGGTGGACGATATTCGAAATCTTATAGACCAGGTGCGCATCCCGCCGCAGGTTGGGCATTATAAGGTTTATATTATAGACGAGGTGCACATGCTCTCTGCCTCGGCTTTTAACGCTTTCCTGAAAACGCTGGAAGAACCGCCAAAACATGCTATTTTCATCCTTGCGACTACTGAAAAGCATAAGATAATCCCCACAATTCTTTCCCGTTGCCAGATATTTGATTTTAAACGGATTACGGTAACCGATGCAAAGAATTACCTTGCCTATATCGCTGAACAGGAAGGAGTTAATGCCGATGAAGACGCACTGCAAATCATCGCCCAAAAAGCCGATGGGGCCATGCGTGATGCCCTTTCTATTTATGACCGGGTAGTGAGTTTTAGCGGAAATGAACTTACCCGCCAGGCAGTGACCGAAAATCTGAACGTGCTGGATTATGACACCTATATGAAGGTAACAGATCTCGTCCTGGAAAATAATATCCCGGAATTGCTGGTTACCTATAATGATATACTTTCCAGCGGGTTCGACGGACACCATTTTGTTGCCGGCCTTGCATCCCATTTCAGAGATTTGCTGGTTTGCAAAGATCAAAAAACAATTTCCCTTCTGGAAGTTGGGGAACAAACAAAAGCAAAGTACTTCCAGCAATCGCAAAAAGCTTCCCACCAGTTTTTACTGGAAGGAATTGAACTCACTAATGATTGTGACCTGAAATATAAAAGTAGCCGCAACCAGCGGCTTCTGGTAGAATTATGTCTTATGCAGCTTGCCTCTATCACTTTTGATGGAGAAAAAAAAAAGCCTGAGCGAAGTATAATTCCGCCTAAACATTTTGAAAACTCCCCTTCTCCCATTTCTGCGGAAGAGAAAAAGCTTATTCAAAATAACGAATATGCTTCCAGTGATTCGGTAGCGCCAAAAGAAGCGCAACTTCCTTCAGAAAAAAATAAAACGCCAGATGGGGATTGCGAACCGGTAAAGCAAAACCCTGAGTATTATTCAGAAAAAAGCCCTGCGGAAGAAAAAAAGCAAACTCCTGCTACCCCGGCTGCTGTTGCCGCGGAAGCACCTGCCAAAGAACCGGTGATTGATACTTCAGTAAAAAAGGAAAGGGTCTCCGGATTATCGCTGAAAAGCATCCGGAAGAAAAAAGAAATCCAAGCGCAACAGCAGGAAAATGTTCCGAAGGAAAAGGAAATGACGACCGATTTCACTGAAAATCAGCTGCACCTTGCCTGGAACGAATATGTGCAAAGGTTAAAGAAAAATGGTGAAAAGATTCTCGCCTCTATTCTGGAAACCGATTTGCCAAAACTAAATGGCAGGGAAATAAGGATGGAGCTGCCCAACGAAACCATGAAGCTGGATTTGGAAAGGGCGCAGAACAAACTGATGAGTTTTCTGAAAAACAAGCTTCATAATTCCCAAATTTCACTTAGTATTGAGGTGAATGAAAGCAGCGCTAAAAAGTTTGCCTTTACTCCTATGGAAAAATATAATAAGCTGAAGGAGAAAAATCCGCTGATTGAAAAATTAAGAACCACCTTTGATTTAGACGTATAGCTATGTTAGGACTAAAATTACCCACAGATCCAAGATGGGCTGATATTGCCAAAAAAAACATTGATGAAATCCTTATTGACCACGCGTATTGTGAGCAAAAAGCTGCCTCTACAGCTATTTCGCTAATCGTTACTTATCCTGAATATGATGAACTGGTCACTGCTATGACGGCACTTGCCCGTGAAGAAATGGGCCATTTCAAGATGGTGCACGATAAAATCCTGGAGCGGGGATACACTATGGGCTATGACCGCAAAGATGAATATGTATTGCAGTTGCGCAATTTTTTCCCAAAAGGCGGCAGCCGTCCCACTCAGCTTGTACACCGGCTATTAATTGCGGGACTTATTGAAGCAAGAAGCTGTGAACGGTTCAGGTTGCTTTCAGAAAAAATGGAAGACAAAGAACTGGCAGAATTCTACCGCAGCCTGATGGTGAGTGAAGCTAACCATTATACTATGTTCCTCAAATTTGCAAGGAAATATGGTGAAAACCGGGAAGAGGTAGATAAAAAATGGCAGGATTTACTGGAATTTGAAGCCAAAGTAATGAAGGAACTGGGAAAAAAGGAGAGCATACACGGATAAATTTTTGCCATTGACCTAGAGGAAAAAATATCCTTTACCCTCTATTTTTCGATTTCTAAATTATCTCTGTAACGTGTTATCTAACTTCAGCGCTATTTCTAAATTTGCAAACTTTCAAGGCTTTATAAAACTTGCATAAACCATCATTATTGCAGAACTACAAGTTTACCAAAAGCTTGAAGGACCTATTCGTTAAGCAGTAACATTTTGGTTTGCTTCATTATAGAGTGACTTAATAATCCCGTCTGAAAGGCCAATTTTAGGAACATGTATATTATGTGCTTTGGCCCATTTCATGGAACGCAGGTAAATTTTTGAGGCTGGAATAATTACATCGGCGCGGTCATTTTTAAGGTCCAGTTCGGTAATTCGCTCCTCATAAGTATAAGAATTCAGCAGTTCATCATATTTTTTAAGATAAGCCAGACTCAGCGGTTTTCCTTCTTTTTTACCGCTGGTCTTGAAAATGTTATTAATGTTTCCACCGGAACCTATGAGATCAATTTCTTTATAATCTTTGGTAGTATCCCTAACCCAGGCTTCCATTTCTTTCCAGGTTTTATTTTCAACCAGATCGTTTAAAAGCCGTACGGTACCAACCTTAAAAGATTTTGAAGCGATGGTTTTGCCATTGCTGTAAAGCGTGTATTCGGTACTTCCACCTCCTACATCAACATAGAGATAATTGCAGTCATTCTGGATTAGCGCATGTAAATCTGTTGCAGCTATAATTGCGGCTTCATGGCTTCCATCTATAATTTCAATCTCCACCCCGGTTTTTTCCCTGATGCTGCGGGTCACCTCTTCCCCATTTTCAGCCTCCCGCATAGCAGAAGTGGCGCAGGCTTTATATCTTTCTACCCCGTGAGACTTCATAAGCAGGTCAAAAGCCTTCATGGTGTCCAGCATCCTCGCAATATTGTTTTCTGAAATCTTTTGATGAAGAAATACATCGGCACCGAGCCTAATAGGTACGCGTACCAGGGAAGTCTTTCTAAAACTGGTTTCTTTCCCTGCTTTTTCTGTAACTGTTGAGATCAAAAGCCTCACGGCGTTAGACCCTATATCTATTGCTGCGTATTTTTTTTGTGTAATCACTCTGTAGTAGTTTCATTTTTTTTCAAATAATAATCGTAAAGCGCAAACTGGGAGCGCAAAGCAGGCTCTTCATGTTTTCTGTAAATATTCTCCTGTTCTGCATTAAAAATCCTGGCTTTAACATTGTCTTTCCAGCTAATCTCAAAAGTTTCCAGAATTTCCTGCTTGATATCTTCCTGATAAATGGGACAGGAAATTTCTACCCGCTGGTCCATATTCCGCGTCATCCAGTCGGCAGAAGAAATATAGATCTTTGGATCTCCGGCATTTTCAAAAATATAAACCCGCGGATGTTCCAAAAATTTATCTACCACGCTTATGGCTTCAATATTTTCACTCATGCCTTTTATTCCCGGAATAAGGCAGCAAATGCCCCGTACAATCAACTTTATCTTAACTCCCGCCTGGCTGGCCATATAGAGCTTATCAATCATCTTATAATCGGAAAGGCTGTTGAGCTTCAGTTTAATTTCAGCAGGAATTCCTTTTTTGGCAGCATCTATTTCCTTCTGAATAAGATTCATTAAAGCCATTCGGGTGTAATGCGGTGAAACCAGCAAATGTTTGTATTTGCTTACTTTATAGTTGGTTTCAAAGAAATCGAAAACTTTATCTACTTCTTTTAAAATTTCAGAATTGGCCGTAAAAAGGGTATAATCTGTATAAACCCGAGAGGTAGATTCGTTAAAATTACCTGTACTTATAAACCCATACCTTCTTAGCTTTCCATTTTCTTCCCGCTCTATTACGCAGGTTTTGCAATGTACTTTTAAGCCGGGAACACCAAAAATAAGGTTAACGCCCTCCTGCTGCATCTGTTCTGCATACCGGATATTGGCAACTTCATCAAACCTTGCTCTGAGCTCAATTTGTACAGTCACCTTTTTCCCATTTTTTACAGCATTAATAAGGGAACTGGCAATATGGGAGATCTTTGCGAGCCGGTAAATGGTAATTTTTATGGTCTTAACTTTGGGATCCAGCGCTGCTTCCCGAAGAAATTTTACAGTATAGGCAAAGCTCTGGTATGGAGTGTAAAGCAGGAAATCTTTTTTAGCAATGCCGGACAAAAGACTGGCCTGTAAAATAAGCCCCGGAATTGGCAAAGGCTCATTTACCTCATAATAGAGATCTTTAGAGCCCATACTTGGAAAACCCATATAATCTCTGCGATTATGATATCTGCCACCTGGAATAATACTGTCTGTAGAATCTATCCCCATCTTATTCATTAAATAAGAAAGGGTATCTTCCTCAATATTCATATCATATACAAAACGTACAGGGTCACCTTTTATACGGTCTTTAACGCTGCTGGAGATTTTATCAATAAAGCTTTTACTAAGGTCACTGTCTATATCCAACTCTGCATCCCTGGTGATTTTGATCATGTGCGCGGTAATACTCTCATATTCAAAAATGTTGAAAATACGATGCAGGTTATAACGAATTAAATCATCAAGCAACATAATGTACTGCCTTCCGTTTTCTTCGGGCAATACCACAAAGCGTTCAATACTGCGGGGGATTTCAATAAGAACGTATTTTTTTTCTTTAACCGGCCGGTCAATTATTTGGGTAATACCTTGTTTGGGCACTTCATCTTTCATCACCATTTTTACAGCAAGATAAGCCGCACTGTCTTTCAAACTTGGAAGTTCATCAAGATCATTCAGAATAATGGTTACGAGCGCGGGACTAACTTTAGAAAGGAAGAAATTGCGGATATAATCCTGCTGGGATTCAGAAACCTCATCTTCTTTAATAATATTGATATTATGATCTCTTAGCTGCGTTTGGATATCATCCAGGATCTTTAAACTTTCTGACTGCTGCCGTATGACGATTTCGGTAATTTTTTCCAGCAGTTTACTTGCTTTAATCCCTCCAAGTTCACTTTTACCGGTTTTACCTGCAAGATCAATACGTTTAACGGTTGCATACCTTACTTTGAAAAATTCATCAAGATTGTTGGAAAAAATCCCCAGAAAACGAAGTCTTTCAATCAGCGGAACGGTTTCATCTTCTGCCTCCTGAAGAACTCTCGAGTTAAACTGAAGCCAGCTAAGTTCCCTGTTGATATATTTTTTATTCATATACTTTAGCGCAAATTTTTAGGTAATAAGGTAATTAATGTTCTCCCTTGCTTTATCTCTTTCCAACTCCCGTCTTCAAAATCTATAACACATAACCCGGTGGTAGGCAGGTTATCTAAAGCTTTATCTCCAAGGGAATTAACCAGGTTTGTCATAGCTGGGTTATGGCCAAAGACCATTAGTTTTTCTACCTGGTCTGGACAGGACCTGATCACTCTTAAAAGCTCATCTTCATTAAAGGTATAAAGATCTTTTACAATTTCGAAATCCTCATCGTGCACTTCAAGTTTTTTCTTAAAGATTTTTGCCGTTTCCAGGGCACGCACCGCAGGGCTACTCCACATCCGGGCCGGCGCAGTGTAAAATTCCTTAAAAGTTTTTGAAACGGACTCGCCGTCCCGGTGACCTCTTTTTTTAAGCGGCCGCCGGTGATCTGGCAAATCTCCTTTCCAGGAAGACTTACCATGCCTTACTAAAATTAATCTTTTCATAATTTATGGTGCCAAACGTTCAACTTTCCAGCTGTTATTATAACTAGAATAACGCATACGGTCATGGAGCCTGTTTTTTCTGCCCTGCCAGAATTCATAGCTATGAGGAACCACAAGGTACCCCCCCCATTGTTCTGGCTTGGGGATTTCCTGCCCTTCAAATTGCTGCTCCACTTCGTGCAGTTTTTCTTCAAGAACTCTACGGGAAGCTATATGCTCACTTTGGTTTGAAGCTAAAGCCCCTAACTGACTTCCACGCGGCCTGGAATGAAAATAAGCTGTGGATTCTTCTTCAGAAATTTTTGCGGCCATACCTTTTATAATGATCTGCCGCTCCATAGCAGGCCAGAAAAATGAAAGACATACCTTAGGATTTCTTTCTATAGCCCTGCCTTTATCAGAGTGGTAATTGGTGTAAAACACAAAGCCATTCTCATCAAACTGCTTTAAAAGCACCACACGATTTTTTGGAAAACCGTCAAGTTCGATGGTAGAAATGGTCATTGCATTCACCTCATCCACCGTAGGATGTTCTTCAGCAGCATTAAACCAGTTTTCGAATAAAATGGAAGGTTCATCCGGAACATCTGTTTCCAGAAGCTCTCCCTTTTCATATGACTTTCTATAATTCTGAAGATTTTTTTCCATAAGCCTGTTTCCTGCAATTTACGAGTTTTGGAGGGAAGTTAAAATGTAAGACAGAACTTAAAAATTTTCAGCTCAAATTTGCATAAGAATTTTCTTATAAAATAATTTAAAATAGTATGAATGGTGAATTTCAGCGATTATTTATGCTTTTTATATTTAAGCGTTAGTAGTTTCATGCTACTTATTCCTTGTTTCTTGCGACTCAGGAGGTCCTATCTTTTATATATAAACTATAAGTTCTTAGATGTTTCCTTCAAAATTCACGCTTTGCTTTACATAACTCCGTATTTTACTGATTGAAGTCCTTAATATTTGTTGTTGAACGATTATAATACACACTACATCTAAAATTCTTTCAAAAACTTTTTTTAGGTTTTTATTCTGGTAATTTTACAGCGTTGAACATTTATAATAGATTCCATTGTAGGAACCTATAGGTGAAATCCCCCAAATTTTACCATAAATAAATGACGAGTGATAAAATATCTCTTACCCCACTTTGAGAATTGATCCGGCCCTACAGGATCTTCTTTAGCAATTAACAATTCTAAAAACAGAATGGTTTCCCGAAATGGAATATAGTTTCCTTCTCGGCCAGGCATTTACATATAATTCTAAACATTGGAAGTATGATTTGGAAAACTACGCTCTCATTTTTTAACATCCTTTTTTCTGCGCCTGCAAGGAACAGCCGTAAAACTAAAGATATGTTTGCCCCGCTTTTGGCTGTGCTTTTTCTAGTTGGCGCTCCTAAAGCTTTCTCGCAGCAAGACAATGTGAATTGTGAGATAATTGAAAGAGACTGCCCGCAAGATATTTATGAGCCCTGTGGAAATATTACTATTAATGAGGTATTAGGAAATTATATTTTTTGGGATGAACCAGATTATAACCTGGATTGCGGAGATGAAACGGGATACATGTACCAGATCTCTTTTGATCTCCCTGAGTCTCAGGAAGACTGCTGGAGCTTTTATAAGGTACAAAGAGTAGGTAACAACAATGGAACCTTACGCCTCTGGAATTCTGATGGAAATTCCAGTGGAACTGCCGTAGTTACCTCTCCTTCTTTTTATGTAAATGAAACTATTGATGGAAATATGGATATTGTGGCCCAAAATGGCCAGAACTTTAATGTTGAAGTTTATCTTATAGATCCTGAAGGCAGAAAATCGGAAGTTCTGGATGATTTTGATGTTCACGGAAATAACAAATTAACTAAATACAATTTTTCCATCGATCCGGCAAATTTTGATGGCTCTGGAAGCTATCACGATTATGTAAGCTTCAGGATTAGGTTTGAATTTAGTGGTACAGGTGTAAATAATAAAAATTATATTGAACTAATTACCCTGGACGCCGGATTATTCGGATCATCTTGTGCTGCAGAAGCGAATTTTGCAGTAGTAAAAACGCATAATCCGGGGGATTTTTTTCCCGTGGGAACCACTAAAGTTACCTATACTGCCACCTGCTATGGATGCGAGCCTCATCTGGAGGAATCTTGTAGTTTTGATGTCACCGTAAATGCTCCTCCCAGGGCACCAGAAGTTTCTGCTAATGAAATTATAGAATGTGCTATCCAGCCTTTACAGCAATTAGATGCCAGCAAGGTTTTGCTAAATAATTCGAACGTCATCTGGTATGACTCCCAATACGATCCTGAAAATCCTGGCAAAGGGGCCGTTGTGGATCATCCTGTTCTAAACACCATTGGACATGTAACTTATTACGCGGCTAAAGTTGAAGAAGGGTGCTCCAGTTTAATACGTACCCCGGTAACTTTGATTCTTAAGGCAAGTCCAAAAGCGCCATTTGTAAACTTTATTAGCCAGCCTACCTGTTTTCAGCCCACGGGTTCTTTTACGATTAACAAAATAAGCGGCCTTACCTATAGTATAGATGGTACAAATTATTCTGAAAGCACCCTTTTTGAAGACCTGGCGCCAAATACCACTTATACGGTAACTGCAAAAAATAGTAATGGATGTATTTCTCCCGCAACCACAGTAAATATAGGCAATCCACCAGAGGCTCCTGCCGCGCCTGTGGTTGCTGAAATTGTACAGCCTACCTGTAAAATTGCTACTGGGGCCTTTACTGTTGAAACCATACCAGATTATTCCTATAGCATTGATGGTATTAATTTCCAGCTGAGTGGAACTTTTACAGATCTTGCTACAGGCACTTATCAGGTAATCACTAAAAATCTTGATAATTGTACTTCTGAAGCAACTTCAGTCATAATTGAAGCCCAACCGGACACTCCTGCTGCGCCTGTTATTGCTGAAATTGTTCAGCCAACCTGTGCCGTAGCAACCGGTTCTTTCAGCCTAACTTCTACAGAAGGTTATACCTACAGCATCGACGAAAATAATTTCCAAAGTAGTGCAACGTTTAGCGGACTGCCCGCAGGAACTTATTCCGTAACTGCAAAAAATGAAGCAGGTTGTGTTTCTGAAGCAACTTCGGTAGTAATTGAAGCCCAACCGGAAACTCCTGCCGCGCCTGTTATTGCTGAAATTTCCCAGCCAACCTGTGCCTTAGCAACCGGTTCGTTTACTGTAAATGCTGAAGGATTTACTTATAGCATCGACGGAAATAATTTCCAAAGTAGTGCAACGTTTAGCGGACTGCCCGCAGGAACTTATTCCGTAATTGCCAAAAATGAACAAGGATGTGTTTCTGAAGCAACTTCAGTAATAATTGAAGCCCAACCAGAAACTCCTGCCGCGCCTGTGGTTGCTGAAATTGTACAGCCAACCTGTGCCGTAGCAACCGGATCATTCACCGTTAATTCTCTTGAAGGTTTCACCTACAGCATCGACGGAAATAACTTCCAATCAGACGCTACTTTTAGCGGACTGCCTGCCGGAACCTATTCCGTAACTGCAAAAAATGAAGCAGGCTGTGTTTCTGAAGCAACTTCGATAACCATCGAAGCTCAGCCGGAAACTCCTGCCGCGCCTATGGTTGCTGAAATTGTACAGCCTACCTGCGCCTTAGCAACCGGTTCGTTTACTGTAAACACAGCTGAAGGATTTACATATAGCATCGACGAAAATAACTTCCAATCTGCTCCTATTTTTAGCGGACTGCCTGCCGGAACTTATTCTGTTATTGCAAAAAATGAAGAAGGATGTATTTCTGAAGCAACTTCAGTAATAATTGAAGCCCAACCAGAAACTCCTGCCGCTCCTGTAGTTGCTGAAATTGTTCAGCCAACCTGTGCCGTAGCAACCGGATCATTCACCGTTAATTCTCTTGAAGGTTTCACCTACAGCATCGACGGAAATAACTTCCAATCAGACGCTACTTTTAGCGGACTGCCTGCCGGAACCTATTCCGTAACTGCAAAAAATGAAGCAGGCTGTGTTTCTGAAGCAACTTCGATAACCATCGAAGCTCAGCCGGAAACTCCTGCCGCGCCTATGGTTGCTGAAATTGTACAGCCTACCTGCGCCTTAGCAACCGGTTCGTTTACTGTAAACACAGCTGAAGGATTTACATATAGCATCGACGGAAATAACTTCCAATCTGCTCCTATTTTTAGCGGACTGCCTGCCGGAACTTATGCTGTTATTGCAAAAAATGAAGAAGGATGTGTTTCCGAAGCAACTTCAGTAATAATTGAAGCCCAACCAGAAACTCCTGCCGCTCCTGTGGTTGCTGAAATCATTCAGCCAACCTGTACTGTGGCAACCGGTTCTTTTACTTTAAATACAACTGAAGGATTTACCTACAGCATCGACGGAAATAATTTCCAAAGTAGTGCAACGTTTAGCGGACTGGCCGCAGGAACCTATTCTGTAATTGCAAAAAATGAAGAAGGTTGTATTTCTGAAGCAACTTCCGTAATCATCGAAGCGCAACCGAACACTCCTGCCGCACCTGTGGTTGCTGAAATTTTCCAGCCAACCTGTGCCGAAGCAGCCGGTTCTTTCAGCTTAAATACTGTTGAAGGTTTTACCTATAGCATAGACGGAAGTAACTTCCAATCCGCTGCTACTTTTAGCGGACTTGCCGCAGGAAATTATTCAATATTTGCAAAAAATAAGGAAGGTTGTGTTTCCGAAGCAACTTCAGTAATAATTGAAGCCCAACCAGAAACTCCTGCCGCGCCTGTTGTTGCTCAAATCACTCAGCCAACCTGTTCCGTAGCAACCGGTTCTTTCAGCTTAAATACTGTTGAAGGTTTTACCTATAGCATCGACGGAAATAATTTTCAGTCAACTGCTACTTTCAGCGGACTTGCTGCAGGAACTTATTCAATAATTGCAAAAAACGAAGAAGGTTGTCTTTCCGAAGCAACTTCAGTAATAATTGAAGCCCAACCGGAAACGCCTGTTGCACCTGTAGTTACTGAAATTGTTCAGCCAACTTGTGCTGTTGCAACCGGATCATTCGCTGTAAACACAGCTGAAGGATTTACCTATAGCATCGATGGAGATAATTTCAAGTCAGACGCAATTTTTAGCGGACTTGCCGCAGGAACTTATTCCGTAATTGCTAAAAATGAAGATGGATGTGTTTCTGAAGCAACTTCAGTAATAATTGAAGCCCAACCAGAAACTCCTGCCGCTCCTGTGGTTGCTGAAATCATTCAGCCAACCTGTACTGTGGCAACCGGTTCTTTTACTTTAAATACAACTGAAGGATTTACCTACAGCATCGACGGAAATAATTTCCAAAGCAGTGCAACGTTCAGCGGACTTACAGCAGGAACTTATTCTGTAATTGCTAAAAATGAAGCCGGTTGTGTTTCTGAAGCAACTTCAGTAATAATTGAAGCCCAGCCGGAAACTCCTGCCGCGCCTGTGGTTGCTGAAATTGTACAGCCTACCTGCGCCTTAGCAACCGGTTCGTTTACTGTAAATACTAAGGAAGGATTTACGTACAGCATCGACGGTAACAATTTTCAATCTGCTGCTACTTTTAGCGGACTTGCTGCAGGAACCTATTCCATAATTGCCAAAAATCAAGAAGGATGTGTTTCTGAAGCAACTTCAGTCGTAATTGAAGCCCAACCCGAAACTCCTGCCGCGCCTGTTGTTGCTGAAATTTTCCAGCCAACCTGTGCCGAAGCAGCCGGTTCTTTCAGCTTAAATACTGTTGAAGGTTTTACTTACAGCATCGACGGTAACAATTTCCAATCCGCTGCTACTTTTAGCGGACTTGCTGCAGGAACCTATTCCATAATTGCCAAAAATGAAGAAGGTTGTGTTTCTGAAGCGACTTCAGTTACTATTGAAGCACAACCGGAAACTCCTGCCGCGCCTGTGGTTGCTGAAATTGTTCAGCCAACCTGTGCCGTGGCAACCGGATCTTTCAGTCTAACTTCTACAGAAGGTTTTACTTATAGTATTGATGGAAATAACTTCCAAACAAACGGAACTTTCAGTGGACTTACTGCCGGAGCATATTCCGTAACTGCAAAAAATGAAGATGGATGTATTTCTGAAGCTACTTCGGTTACTATAGAAGCACAACCCGAAACTCCTGCTGCGCCTGTGGTTGCTGAAACTGTTCAGCCAACTTGTGCTGTTGCAACCGGATCATTCGCTGTAAACACAGCTGAAGGATTTACCTATAGCATCGACGGAAATAATTTCCAAAGTAGTGCAACGTTTAGCGGACTTGCAGCAGGAACCTATTCCGTAATTGCGAAAAATGAAGAAGGTTGTGTTTCTGAAGCAACTTCGGTAACAATTGAAAGTCAACCACAAACTCCTGCCGCACCTGTAGTTGCTGAAATCAATCAGCCAACCTGTGATGTGGCTACCGGTTCTTTCAGCTTAAATACTGTTGAAGGTTTTACTTATAGTATCGATGGAAATAACTTCCAATCCGCTGCCAATTTTAGCGGACTTGCAGCAGGAACCTATTCCGTAACTGCAAAAAATGAAGCAGGCTGTGTTTCTGAAGCAACTTCCGTAATCATCGAAGCCCAACCAGAAACTCCTGCCGCGCCTGAGGTTATTTCCATTAGCAGTACACTTTGTGGTCAAAACAACGGAAGCCTGGAAATTATAATGGAGAATGGATTGACCTATACTTTGGCTAATTCTGAGAAAGAATTTGCACAAAGCAATGGTATTTTTGACAATCTGCCTTCAGGAAACTACCAGCTAACAGTAAGTAATGGTAATTGTCAGCAAACACTTGAAATTGCTATCCCTTCTGAAGATGACACCACTCCTCCTGCAATCATAGCATGCGCGTTAGATATGTTGGAGGTGGTAACAGATAAAGGAATTTGCGGAGCTTCCGATCTTGATTTGGGCCAGCCAACTGCTACTGATAATTGTACATCCAGTGCAGAACTTGTATTTAGCAATGATGCTCCCGAAGTGTTGGAAACTGGTGAAACTATTGTAACCTGGACTATTACAGATGCTTCCGGTAACTTCACTACCTGTGAACAGGTTATAATTGTAACGGATAATGAGAATCCGGTAGTAGCACAACCAGGTAACATTGTTGTTAATAATGATGAAAATACCTGTGGCGCTGTGGTTTCTTACAAAACTCCAACCGCTACCGATAATTGTGGAATTGAAAGCATAGAACTTACCGAAGGCCTTGCTTCCGGTTCAGAATTCCCAACAGGAACCACCACCGTAACCTACACCGCTACCGATAATAATGGAAATACTGCCTCTACCACTTTCACCGTGACTGTGGAAGACAACGAGGCGCCGGTAATTGTTTGTAAGGAGGATATTACAGTGACTACAGAAGAAGGAGAATCTTATGCTGTGGTGGATTTTGTAGATGCCACCGCGACTGATAACTGTGAAGTGACTGTGGAACAAACTGCCGGCCCTGATTCAGGTTCGCAGTTCCCGGTTGGTACAACAATCATCACTTATACCGCAACTGATGCTGCCGGAAATACCGTGGAATGCAGCTTTACCGTAACTGTGGAAGACGAAGAAGCACCAACATTGACTTGCCCTTCTGATATTGCTGAAAATGCAGATGCCGATACTTGTGGGGCTGTGGTAGTTTTTGAAACGCCTGAGGCTACAGAAAATGCAGGAAGCGTTTCCGTAGAACAAACTGCTGGTCCTGCTTCAGGGGAAGTATTTCCTGTGGGAGTAACCACCGTAACATTTACGGTAACCGATGAAGCCGGAAACACTGCCGTGTGCAGCTTTACCGTCACCATCACCGATGACCAGGCGCCGGTAATTGAAGAAATGGAAAATATTGTAGCTTCAACAGATGAAAATACCTGTGGCGCTGTGGTTTCTTACGAAACTCCATCAGCTTCCGATAATTGTGGAATTAAAAGCATTGAACTTACCGAAGGCCTTGCTTCCGGTTCAGAATTCCCAACAGGAACCACCACCGTAACCTACACCGCTACCGATAATAATGGAAATACTGCCACCACTACGTTCACGGTAACTGTGGAAGACAACGAGGCACCGGTAATTGTTTGTAAGGAGGATATTACAGTGACTACCGAAGAAGGAGAATCCTATGCTGTGGTCGATTTTGTAGATGCCACCGCGACTGATAACTGTGAAGTGACTGTGGAACAAACCGCTGGCCCTGCTTCAGGATCGCAGTTCCCGGTTGGTACGACTACCATTACTTATACCGCAACTGATGCTGCCGGAAATACTGCGGAATGCAGCTTTACCGTAACTGTGGAAGACGAAGAAGCACCAACATTGACTTGCCCTTCTGATATTGCTCAAAATGCAGATGCGGATATTTGTGGGGCTGTGGTGGAATTTGAAATGCCAGAGGCTACAGACAATGCAGGAAGCGTTTCCGTAGAACAAACTGCTGGTCCTGCTTCAGGAGAAGTTTTTCCTGTGGGAGTGACTACTATAACATTCACCGTGACCGATGAAGCCGGAAACACTGCCGTGTGCAGCTTTACCGTCACCATCACCGATGACCAGGCGCCGGTAATTGAAGAAATGGAAAATATTGAAGTTTCCACTGATGAAAACATTTGTGGCGCTGTGGTTTCTTACGAAACTCCAACCGCTACCGATAATTGCGGAATTGAAAGCATAGAACTTACCGAAGGCCTTGCTTCCGGTTCAGAATTCCCAACAGGAACCACTACCGTAACCTACACCGCTACCGATAATAATGGAAATACTGCCACCACTACGTTCAGGGTAACTGTGGAAGACAACGAAGCACCGGTAATTGTTTGTCAGGAGGATATTTCAGTCACTACCGAAGAAGGAGAATCCTACGCTGTGGTTGATTTTGTAGATGCCACCGCGACTGATAACTGTGAAATAACTTTGGAACAAACTGCCGGCCCTGATTCAGGTTCGCAGTTCCCGGTGGGTACGACTACCATCACCTATACCGCAACTGATGCTGCCGGAAATACTGCGGAATGCAGCTTTACAGTGATTGTGGAAGACGAAGAAGCACCAACATTGACTTGCCCTTCTGATATTGCTGAAAATGCAGATGCCGAAACTTGTGGGGCTGTGGTAGTTTTTGAAATGCCAGAGGCTACGGACAATGCAGGAAGCGTTTCCGTAGAACAAACTGCTGGTCCTGCTTCCGGGGAAGTATTCCCTGTAGGAGTGACTACCGTTAGCTTTACCGTGACCGATGCAGCCGGAAACACTGCAAACTGCAGCTTTACCGTCACCATCACCGATGACCAGGCGCCGGTAATTGAAGACATGGATAATATTGTAGTTTCTACAGATGAAAATACCTGTGGGGCTGTGGTTTCTTATGAAACCCCATCGGCTACCGATAACTGCGGAATCGACAGTATAGAACTTACCGAAGGCCTTGCTTCCGGTTCAGAATTCCCAACAGGAACCACTACCGTAACTTACACCGCTACCGATATTAATGGAAATACTGCCTCTACCACTTTCACCGTGACGGTGGAAGACAACGAGGCACCGGTAGTTGTTTGTCAGGAGGATATTACAGTCACTACCGAAGAAGGAGAATCCTTTGCTGTGGTTGACTTTGAAGATGCCACCGCGACTGATAACTGTGAAGTGACTGTGGAACAAACTGCCGGCCCTGCTTCAGGATCGCAGTTCCCGGTGGGTACAACAACCATCACCTATACTGCTACTGATGCTGCCGGAAATACCGTGGAATGCAGCTTTACAGTGATTGTTGAAGAACAGCCGGATACCACCCCTCCTGCGCCGGAAGCACCGGTTGTTAGCACTATTGAAGCTACCTGTGCAGAACCTACAGGAACTATTCTTGTTGATGTTGTGGAAGGACTTTCCTATAGTATTGATGGTGAAAATTATCAGAATAGCGGGACTTTTAATGAAGTGGCGCCCGGAACTTATAATGTAACAGCCAAAGATGAATTCGGGCAAATTTCCGAAGCAGCCACAGTAGCTATCACAGAACCCGTTGTTGCCGTAATTGAAACCACCACGGTAGATCTTTGCGTCGAAGATTCTATGTTCGACTTATTCGAATTGCTGTTGGGAGATTACGATGCTTCAGGAATCTGGATTGATACTGAAAATACCGGTGCCCTGGATCAGGGAATTATTGATCCCGCACAACTGGAAGTAGGTTCATATAGATTTGAATATCAAACTGAAGGCGCCTGCTCTTCTATTACAGAAGTTACGGTTTCTATAAACGATGATTGTGTGGTACTTCCCTGTAGCATTGGAGATATCAGAAACAGTATTACCAAGGCGGTAACTCCTAACGGTGATCAGATCAATGATACCTTCTCTATTGATTTTGCCAATGAATGTGGCTTTGTTTACGACGTGAAAATTTTTAACCGCTGGGGTGCCAAAGTATTCGAAGCACAGGATTACCAGAACAACTGGGACGGTTCTGCAACAAATTCTTTTACCAGCTCCAATCAACTACCCGCGGGAACATATTTCTATATCCTCGAAATAAGGAATAGCGGATTTGAACCCATTCAAGGTTACATTTATTTAGGAACAAAATAAAAAAGGGAAACCATGAAAAAAGTTTATCTAACGATATTAGTCTTGCTTGCTGCTTTACCTACTTTTTCGCAGCAACTCCCGCAATTCACGCAGTATATGTATAATACCATTTCCATTAACCCTGCCTATGCAGGGAGCAGGGACGGATTTTCTATAGCCCTGTTAAACCGGAACCAATGGGCTGGTGTGGAAGGTGCTCCTGTTACCCAAACCTTATCTATTAATTCGCCCCTGGAAAATGACAAAATAGGCTTAGGACTCTCTGTACTCAATGATAAAATTGGAGACGAAAATACCACCTATGTCTATGGGGATTTTTCCTATAGGGTAGACCTGAGCCAGGCGGTTTCTCTTAGAATGGGTTTAAAGGCGGGAGCTTATTACTACGGCCTGGATGACCCCACAGGAGGAGAAGATCCATTTTTCCGCGATAACTTTAACCGTTGGACTCCTAATTTTGGTGTAGGTTTTTATTTATCTGCCCAGGACTGGTACGTTGGCCTTTCAGCTCCAAAACTTATCACTAAAGATAATAACCAGCTGGAGGAATTCCGAGCGCTGGAACAGGTTCATTATTATCTTACCGGAGGTTACGTTTTTGACATCAGTGATAATATGAAATTCAGGCCTACAGCACTGGCTAAAATGACTAAAGGCGCCCCCCTTTCCGTAGATCTATCGGCTACTGCAATCTTTAACGAAAAGTTTTACCTTGGTGCCAATTATAGAATAGACGATGCTATTGGCGCATTTCTGGACGTAGAGATTTTTAATGGTTTCAGGGCAGGTTACGCCTATGAATATTCAATTTCTGATATTCAGCCGTACACTTCGGGGTCGCACGAATTTCTTCTGATCTACGAATTCAGGTTCCGTAACACACGATATAAATCACCTAGATTTTTCTAATATAAACAAGGTTTATGATGAAAAAATACCACTATCTCATACTGCTGCTATTAATCTGTTCTTTTTCGGGTCACGCCCAGTACGGAAAACAGAAAAGAGCCGATAAACTTTTTAATAACCTGGCTTATCTTGAAGCCACTAATCTTTTTAAAGAACTTATCGCCAACAATTATAACTTCAAGGAAAACAGCCTGAAGCTTGGAGACGCCTATATGAAACTAAGGAGCCCTGAAAATGCTGTTTATTATTACGGCGATGTGATAGACAGCAGCGGCATTTCTTCGGAATATTATTATAAATATGCCCAGGCCTTGAGAGGAACAAAAAGATACCAGGAATCCCGGGAGTGGTTAAAAAAATACATTGAAACGGGGGCAAATTCGGTTAGTGCCGAAGAAACCCTGGAGAAAGATGAATATGAACCAAAAACAACTTATAAGATCAGAAAAGCAGATTTCAATTCCGAAATGAGTGATTTTGGCGCTTTTGAAAAAGATGGGACTGTGTACTTTGTTTCGGCAAGAGCAGAGGGTGTAGCAGAAAAAGACCGGATTTATTCCTGGAACGGCGAACCTTTCCTGGATGTTTATCAGCTGGATACGGTTACCATGGTAATTTCCCCAATTTCAGGAGAAATAAACACGAAGCTGCATGACGGGCCACTGGTAATTTCCCCGGACGGCAAAACAGTTTATTTCAACAGAAATAACTACATGGGAAATAAAGAAGGCAAGCGGGATAAAAAAGCTACCAATAATCTAAAGATTTATAAAGCTTCTTTAGAAGGCAACGAGTGGACTGATGTTGAAGAATTGCCTTTTAATGACAATTCTTATTCGGTAGGTCATCCAGCCTTGTCTGCAGATGGAAAAACCCTTTATTTTACTTCAGACATGCCGGGAGGAATTGGAGGAAGCGATCTGTATAAAGTAAGTATTAATGCAGATGGCACTTATGGAACTCCACAAAACCTGGGAGAGAAAATTAATACCCCGCGGGAAGAAGCTTTTGCTTTTGTGGATAAAGACAGTACGCTCTACTTCTCCTCTACCGGCCACGGCGGTTTAGGCTTGATGGACATCTTCAAGATAGACCTTAAAAAAGAAAATTCCGAACCGGAAAATCTTGGAGAACCTGTGAACAGCAATCTCGATGATTTTGCTTTCTTTAAAATCGCTGATTCCAACAAAGGTTATATCTCTTCAAACCGGGAGGGAAAGAGTGATAATATTTACAGTTTTAATCAGCTGAACCCGCTTATTTTAAAAGGAACTGTAACAGATGCTGTAAATGATAAGCCTATTGCCGGCGCCACGGTAAGAGTAATGGACAATGAAAATATCCAGCTTGCCTTTCTTGAAACAGACGAAGATGGAAACTTTAGCGCCCCAGTAGCGCGCGATGCTCAATTTCCTATAGAAGCCAAGGAAATAAAGTACCAGACTTTTACAGGCATTGTAAATACTCATAATACAGATGAAAAAGATACCCTTGTATATAATATCCAGCTACAGCCGGTAAAAGATCCCGAATATTTAGCTGAAATTGATACCATCTACTTTGATTTTGACAAGTACAACATCAGGCCAGATGCAGCAAGGGAACTGGATAAACTGGTAAAGCTTATGACTGAAGAATATCCTGAAATGGTAATTGCCATAGGTGCCCATACCGATAAAAGAGGAACCAACGCTTATAATGATGTATTGGCAGAAAGACGTGCCAAATCCACCTACGATTATCTAATTGCCCATGGCATAAGTAAAGACCGCATAGAATCTTATGAGGGATACGGGGAGAATCAACCTGCAATAGAATGCGACCGTTGTACCCGCGAGCAGCACCAGCTAAACCGCAGGGCCCTTTTTGAAGTGGTTCGTATGGGAGATTAAAAGTTAACTAATCAATCTATCTTGATTGGGGTCCGGAAGCAATTCCGGGCCTTTTTTATTTACTGAAATATATTAGAAGATAAATCAGAAAGAGTAATGTAGCCAGGCTTAAGCCGGTAATTTTTGTATTTCCTTATTATAGAAATTTTTCATCCGTATAAAAGCTAGCTTTTATTCCTATCCCAATATGAGATATAAATACATCATTGAGCAGGCAAAAAAATAAAATCCATTAGCTCCTCCCCTTTTAAAGGAAGGTTTCTGTATCAGCCTTGGCTGATGCAGACGGAAGGGTTACCCGACTTTCAGCAGTTGAAATAATAAGAATAGTACCAATAAATTATTCCAATAACTATTAAAGAGAAAAAGGCTGCCTTTCCAGACAACCTCTCTCAATTAAAAATGAAAATCTAGTTTATTTTGTAAGAAAGATATTTGTAAAATATAGCTTTCCTTCACTATCCTCTTTCACGGAGATTCCAAAATGAGTGTGGTTTCCTACAATATTTTTTCGGTGTCCTTCGCTCTTTATCCAGGCTTTTACCACAGCATCTGCGGTGCTATAACCATAAGCCACATTTTCGCTAACTTCAATTGCACCTGCTTCCTGCACTAATTCGCTATACCTGGCGGGGAAATTGTCATGGCTTATCTCTCCTTTTGCAATCATATAATTGGTATGATCTTCAGCCTGAACAGAAGCAGCTGCGATGGTTTTAAGTTGAGGAAGGCTCAACTCATCCCTATAAATATTTACGCGGTCCAATATTTCCAGTTCAATTTCAGTATAAGTATAGGAAGATTTTGTTTCGGCTACCTGATCGTAAACTTTCACTTCCTCATCAATGCTTTCTTTGCTGCAGGATACTATAGAAATAGTACATAAAATCAGCATCAAAAGACGTGTACTGCCTTTTAACATAAGTAGGTTATTAAGATTGGGACCGTTAAAGTACGTAAAAAATCGACAAAAGACATCGTGTAAAGATGTTGTTCATCGATTTATGAATAAATTTAACTTTAATTGTAGTCTTAATCCTACATTACGAAATTAGAAGGAGCTCTCTATGGTAGAATAGAGGCAATTATTGGTAGAATTGGGTTATTCAAAGACAAAAACCTTTCCATCGTCAGAAAGTTCTGTATCAGGAAAAATTTCAACAGCCTCCTCCTTAAATAGGTTAATGTTGGCATACCTGGTGGAATAATGTCCTAACAGCAGTTTTCCCACTCCTGCTTTTTTTGCAATGCTCGCAGCCTGCTTTGCTGTAGAATGTTTGGTAGGTGCGGCCAGTTCTATTTTGTCTTCAAGAAAAGTAGCTTCATGGTAAAGGACGTTGGTATTTTTAATTTGGGGAATAATATCCGGACTGTACATCGTATCACTGCAATATGCATAGCTTTTAGGAGCTGGCGGCGCTGCGGTGACTAATTTGTTTGAAATTAATTCCCCAGTTTCAGATGTTACATCTTTGCCCTTTTTTAAGCTTTTATAAAGGCTTACATCTATTTTATATTTTACTGCTTTATCTATAAGCAGCTTGCGATCCCCGGGTTTTTCTTTAAAAAGAAAACCATTAGTATAAATACGATGGTTGAGCGGAATAGTTTCCACAGTTATCCTGTCATCTTCATAGATCATTTGAGGTGATTTACTTTCCAGTTCATGGAAATAGAGGGCATAATTGGTCCAGGAATTAGATAATTTTAATTGCAGTGTTATAATTTCCTTTATTCCTTTTGGCCCATAAATATGAAGGTCTGCTTCCCTGTTAAGCAGCCGGAAAGTGGAAATAAGCCCCACAAGACCAAAGCAATGGTCACCGTGAAGATGAGAGATAAAAATATGTTGGATTTTTGAGAATTTAATCTTGTTTCTCCTGAGTTCCACCTGGGTGCCTTCAGCACAATCAATAAGAAAAAGGTGGTTTTTTATTTCCAGGACCTGGGAAGTAGGATTTGTAAAGGATCTTGGGGTGGCTGCGTAACAGCCCAAAATGGTAAGCTTCATGAATAGAGAACGTTTAGCTGCTGGTTAAAAATTTTAAAATCCGAGATCCCGCTCTATCTCTTCCATTTGTATAATATCTTCTGCTTCCTGCAGGGTGGGGGCAATAATAAGTTCATCGGGAATTTTATCGGCATGTAGTGCACTATTTACAATAACAAAAGATTTCTTATGCTCCCGGTGAATATTGGATAATTCCAGGAAACCAAGCAGGTCTTCTATTTCCAGTTGTTCATATTTCTTGAGGTCTACAATAATATTTTTATCCTCAAAACTTTCATGCTTTTTGGTAAGTACAGAAGCAAATTCGGTAAGAGAGCCAATATTATTTTCTATAAGCACATAATTGGACTTATCTGTAGTTTTCATAATTTTTCTTTTTCTACAATAAAGTTAACAAAGAAGAAGGAAAAGTTTTAGGGATTACTGCTTTATTTTAGAAGCCAGGAGATAGATAACTGCCATTCTCACGGCAACCCCGTTTTGAACCTGGTCCAAAATAATCGCCTGGTCAGAATCGGCCACATCACTGGTGATTTCCACTCCCCTGTTAATTGGCCCTGGATGCATTATTACAATTTTCTTTTCAAGACGCTCCAGCATTTTTCTATTAAGGCCGAACTGCTGTGTATATTCCCGGGTGCTTGGAAAATAGCTAATCTCCATACGTTCATTTTGTACCCTTAACATATTGGCTACATCACACCATTCCAAAGCCTGCTGAAGATTGGTCTCCACTTCTACCCCCAAAGACTCTATATGTTTTGGAATTAATGTTTTAGGCCCACAAACCTTAACTTTTGCTCCCTGAAGCCTTAAGGCGAAAATATTAGAGAGTGCCACCCTACTATGGAGAATATCACCAACAATTACTACATTTTTACCTTTTACACCTCCCAGTTTTTCCCTTATAGAATAGGAATCCAGTAACGCCTGGGTGGGATGTTCATGCGCCCCGTCTCCGGCATTAATAATACTTGCCCGCACATGCCGGGAAAGAAAAATTCCCGCTCCGGGATTAGGATGCCGCATCACCACCATATCTACTTTCATAGAAAGGATATTATTAACCGTATCTATAAGCGTTTCCCCTTTTTTTACTGAAGAAGAGGCCGCTGAAAAATTGATGACATCTGCGCTTAGCCGCTTTTCAGCCAGTTCAAAAGAAAGTCGGGTTCTTGTACTGTTTTCAAAAAACAAATTGGCAATAGTAATATCCCGCAGGGAGGGCACCTTTTTTATTGGCCGGTTGATCACTTCTTTAAAATGATCGGCAGTTTTAAAAATAAGTTCAATATCTTCCTTATTGAGATATTTAATACCCAAAAGGTGATCTACACTTAATTCGCTGCTCATTTTAATTTATTTTGAAATCAGGTAAACTACGTCTTCTCCCTCATTTTCCTTCCAGTTCACCTTTACTTTTTCTTCATTAATAGCATCAACCTGTCTCCCGTTATAATCTGGCTGGATAGGTAAATGCCGGCTAAACCTCCTGTCTATAAGTGTTAACAATTCAATTTCCCTTGGCCTTCCAAAGGATTGAATGGCAGTTAAGGCACTGCGTACACTTCTTCCGGTATACAAAACATCATCAATAAACACCACCCGCATGTCTTCCACCACAAAATCTATCCTGGTTTTATTAGCTTCAAGAGGCTTGTCACTTCTTCTGAAATCGTCTCGGTAAAAGGTAATATCCAGCTGGCCGGATTTAATATCTGCAATGCCATACTCCTCCTTTAAAATTTGTTCAATCCTGGCCGCAAGAAACACGCCACGAGGCTGAATTCCTATAAGGATGCTTTCTTTAAAATCTGTATGAGTTTCTACAAGCTGGCAGGCCAAACGATGTAATATGATGTCTATTTCTTTTGAATTCAATAAGATTTTCTGACTCATATTTGTCTTTAAGAATCTGGTAATTGAAACAAAAATAAGATTTTTTTCTGCTGCATTGCACAGCAATGCCTATAAATTCCAAAAGCCTTGTGCTATTCCTCAGATTTATTATTTTTACGCCTGAATAAGATTCCCCAATCTCATGTCTATACCTACTCAACAGCGCCAGGAAAACTCTGCCGCAAACCTGAAAAAAGAAGTCTTAGAGCTCCTGCGCAAGGATGCCTCCATCTTTGATTTCTCCCAAAACGAAGCCAGGGATGGAATGATTTTAATAGATCCAGATGATTTCACGAATCTCTGGATCAATCCAAAATTAGCTTCAGGCCTTGGTTTTCCGGAAAACGAACCTGTTCCTATAAACTGGAAAAAAATTATCTTCCCGGAAGATCTTCAAAAACTTCAGGATCATTTCGGTCACACCAAAAAACTTTTCACCGGCTTAATACGCTTTCAGCATAGCACAGGATATACCGTTTGGTTTCAAAGTAGCTTTTTATGGATGCAGAAGAAAAATTCAGAAAAAAGCTGGATTATGGGTGGGTTTATTGATGTTACCAAATTTAAAAAGCCGGAACTGCCATTAATCCAAACCCTGAAACGTTATGAACATATTATAGAAGGCACCAATATTGGTACCTGGGAATGGAATGTGCAAACCGGAGAAACCATTTTTAATGAAAAGTGGGCGAATATCCTGGGTTATACTTTAGAAGAAATTCGCCCTACTTCCCCAGCCACCTGGAAACGCTTTGCGCATCCGGAAGACGCGGAAAAATGTGATGCCCTGCTACGGGAACATTTTGCCGGCAATTCTGAAATTTATCAAAGTGAGGCGCGTATGCGTAGCAAAGATGGTAAATGGATTTGGGTACTGGACAAAGGAAAAGTGGTGAGTTGGACGGCAGATGGAAAACCGGAATGGATGACCGGTTTCCACGAAGAAATTACCCAGAGAAAAAAAGAACTGGAGAGAAACCGCCTGTTTATAGAACAAGCCCCCAGTGCAATAGCTATGTTTGATAATAATATGAATTATATCGCAGCTTCACGAAGGTGGTTTAAAGATTATAATATCCAGGAAGAAGATATTATAGGAAAAAATCATTACGACATCTTTCCTAATATTTCTGAAGAGTGGAAACAGGTGCATCAGGATTGTCTTAAAGGGGAGGTAATAAGAAGCGATGAAGATTCTTATATCACGTTAACCGGAAACAGGCACTGGTTAAGTTGGGAGGTAAGCCCATGGTACAATGACGCCGGAGAAATTGGGGGCCTTTTGATGCATACCGAAGATACCACCAGACTTAAAAATATAGAAAAAGAAAATCATGAAAGGCAGGTCTTGCTGGGAACTATTCTGGATAGTATAAATGTAGGTATTGTATCGTGTGATAAGGACGGGAAGCTTACCATGTTTAACCGGGCTACGCGGGAATGGCACGGGCTTCCCGTAAAAAATATTCCCCCTTCAGAATATGCGAATTACTATGGACTCTATAATGCAGACGGTAGCAGGCGATTAAATAAGGATGAAATCCCGTTGTTAAAAGTAATACAGAACGGGAGAATAGAAAACGAAGAAATCCTTATCAAGCCACATAACGGTGATGCTAAAATTGTAACAGTAAATGGTTCGCAAATCACAGATAATGAAGGCAATCTTCTTGGCGCAGTGGTTGCTATGCATGACATTACTTCCAGAAAAAATACAGAAGAACAACTTAGAATAAGTGAAGAAGCCTTCCGTGGAAACTTTGAAAATGCCGCGGTGGGAATGGCAATACTTGATCCAAAGGGCAAATGGCTGGAAGTAAATAAAAGCCTATGCAATATCATAGGATATTCCAGAGAGGAACTAAAACTATTATCCTTCCAGGACATCACTCATCCCGATGATCTTGATGCAGACTTACAATTATTACAGGAACTAGTAGCCGGGAAACGAAGGTATTACCATATGGAAAAACGCTATTTCCATAAAAAAGGCAATTTAGTTTACATAATTCTTTCTGTTTCCCTGGTAAGGGATAAAAACGGCTTACCGCTCTATTTTATTTCACAAATAACAGATGTAACCGGAAGAAAGATCGCTGAGAGAAGGCTAAAAGAAGCTGTTGCGCAACTCAAGGGAATTTTAGAGGCCAGTACACAGGTAAGTATTATTAGTACAAACACCAGCGGAATTATTACTAATTTTAATAAAGGTGCTGAAAACCTGTTGGGCTATGGCCGGGAAGAGCTGGAAGGCAAAGCCTCTGCTCTTCTTCTCCATTCACCTAAAGAGCTAAAACAACGAAAAAAAGCCATAAAAAAAGCTACCGCTCTCCAAATAGATGGTTTTGATATTCTTACATTAAATGCAGAAAAAGAAGCGCATGATACAAGGGAATGGACCTATGTAAGAAAAGATGGCAGCCGTTTTCCTGTCCAGCTTACCATGACGGCCATTAAAAGCAGGCAGAAAATCATTGGGTATTTAGGAGTGGCTGCAGACATTAGCAAAATAAAAAAGGTTGAAAAAGAAATGAAGTCCCTGCTGGATGTAACCCAGGAACAAAATCAGCGCCTGAAGAATTTTGCCCATATCGTTTCCCATAACCTCAGGTCTCATTCCGGAAATTTTGGAATGTTACTGGATCTTTATATCCAGGATCACCCTGAAGCAGGTGAAAATGAAATTATGAAAATGCTGGGAACCGCTTCAGAAAATCTTAAAGAGACCGTGGCTCATTTAAATGAAGTGGTTTTAATGAATACCAGGATTAATGAAAACCTTGTTCCCATTAATCTTTATGAGGCTGTGGAAAAGACCTGCAAGAGTGTTTCTGCTCTTGCCAAAAAGGTAAATCTAAAAATAAGAAACCAGGTAAAACAGGAATTTGATGTTTTAGGAATCCCTGCGTATCTAGAAAGTATCCTGCTCAATTTTATTACCAATGGTATCAAGTACAGAGCCGATGAAAGGGAAAGTTTTGTAACTTTAAGTGCAAGGAAGGAAAAAAAATATACCGTTTTAAAAATTGAGGACAATGGTTTGGGAATAGACCTTAAAATGCATGGAAGCAAGCTCTTTGGAATGTATAAAACTTTTCATCAGCATAAAGAAGCAAGAGGTATTGGGCTATTTATAACCAAAAACCAGATTGAAGCCATTGGCGGTAAGATTAAAGTAGAAAGTGAAGTAAATAAAGGTACCACATTTTATATATCCCTCAAGCATGAGAAAAATTGATATTGCCTGTATTATAGATGATGATCCTATTTTTGTCTTTGGAGCAAAGAAGATCATGAAATTTGGAAATTTCTGCAACAGTTTTATGGTCTTTCATAATGGTGAGGAAGCTTTAAATAACCTAAGGCCTATTATTTTATCCAACTCCAGGGTACCCGATATCATTCTGCTGGATCTGAACATGCCGGTGATGGATGGATGGCAATTTTTAGATGAATTCATAAAAATTCCTTCCCAGAAAGAAATCTTAATCTATATTGTTACTTCCTCAATAGATCCAGAAGATGTGGAACGGGCAAAATCTTACGGGCATATCAATAATTATCTGGTAAAACCAATCTCTATTGAAGAGCTTCAAAAAATTTTAAACGAATAGCAGGAGCATTTCCTGTAACGCCATTCCTTCTCCTTCACTAGAAATAGAAATGAGAAATCAACTTCTGGAAAAAATAATCTTACAGGGATTCAGTTTTGCATAAAAAAAGAGGCTGCCCTTGCGAACAGCCTTTTCATCAATTTTTCTCGATGCACAACTGGCTACAACTTCTTTGCGTTTTTCACTTTTTGCCTGGTAATGGCAATATCTATTACCTCGCTCATCTCGTTTACATAATGAAATTTAAGGCCTTTTAAATATTCTTCTTTTATTTCCTTAATATCCCGTTCATTCTCCTTACAAAGAATAAGTTCTTTAATTCTTGCTCTTTTAGCAGCCAGTATCTTTTCTTTTATCCCTCCTACAGGAAGTACTTTGCCACGAAGGGTAATTTCCCCCGTCATAGCGATACTTTTTTTAACTTTTCTTTGAGTAAAAAGAGAAACTAAAGAGGTTAACATGGTTATTCCAGCACTGGGGCCATCTTTTGGCGTTGCACCTTCCGGCACGTGAATATGCACATTATACTGTTCAAAGATGGAAGGAATAATGCCCAGTTGTTCTGCATTGGCTTTAATATATTCCATGGCGATAGTAGCCGATTCCTTCATTACTTTTCCCAGGTTACCGGTAATATTTAAATTACCTTTTCCTTTGGAAAGTATAGATTCAATAAAAAGGATGTCTCCTCCTACCTGGGTCCAGGCAAGACCTGTAACCACTCCTGCAACTTCATTATTTTCATATTTATCACGTTCCAGCTTGGGACTTCCCAAAACTTCCACAATATCTTCCTGGGTTACTTTCTTGTTATATTCTTCTTCCATGGCGATGCTCTTTGCAGCATAACGCACCATCTTGGCGATCTGTTTTTCCAGGCCGCGCACCCCAGATTCACGGGTGTAACCTTCAACGATTTTCTCCAGCTCAGATTTGCCAATTTTAATGTCTTCCTTGGTCATTCCATGTTCTTCCAGCTGCTTGGGCAGCAGGTGGCGTTTGGCAATTTCCACCTTCTCCTCTATGGTATAACCCGTTACGTTGATGATTTCCATACGGTCCCGCAATGCAGGCTGAATGGTTTGGAGGGTATTGCTGGTAGCAATAAACATCACTTTAGAAAGGTCAAAACCCATTTCCAGGAAGTTATCATGAAAATCACTGTTTTGCTCAGGGTCTAAAACTTCAAGCAATGCTGAAGAAGGATCCCCGGCATTCCCTATGCTTAATTTATCAATTTCATCCAGAACAAACACAGGATTACTAGTTCCCGCTTTTTTAAGGCTCTGAATAATTCTTCCCGGCATAGCGCCAATATAGGTTTTTCGGTGTCCCCTTATTTCAGCTTCGTCTCTTAACCCGCCAAGGGAAATTCTCACGTATTCCCGCCCAAGGGCTTCGGCAATAGATTTCCCTAAAGAAGTTTTACCTACACCCGGAGGGCCATATAGACATAATATTGGTGATTTCATATCATTTCGCAGTTTTAGCACCGCCAGATATTCAATAATCCTACGCTTTACGTCATCAAGCCCGTAATGGTCACGATCCAGTATTTTCTTGGCTCTTTTTAAATCGAATTTATCTTCACTAAATTCATTCCACGGCAAATCCAGGTAAAGGTCTAAATAATTCCTTTGGATAGAATATTCTGCCACCTGGGGATTCATGCGCTGCATCTTGGAAAGTTCCTTTTCAAAATGATTTTGTACATCTTCGTTCCAGTTCTTTTCCTTGGCACGCATCCGCATTTCCTCTATTTCATCTTCATGGGAAACACCACCCAGTTCTTCCTGAATGGTTTTCATTTGCTGATGAAGAAAATATTCACGCTGCTGCTGGCTCATATCACTCTGCACCTTACTCTGAATGTCATTTTTGAGTTCCAGTTTCTGAAATTCCACATTCATGTAGCGTAAAGTAGCCAGAGCGCGTTCTTTAAGATCATTGGTTTCCAACAATTTCTGCTTTTCCTCTACAGAAAGGTTCATGTTGGAAGAAACAAAGTTGATAAGAAAAGAAGAACTTTCAATGTTTTTGATAGCAAAAGAAGCTTCTGAAGGAATATTAGGGCTGCCTTTTACAATTTGAAGGGCAAGTTCTTTTATAGATTCCGTAATAGCAGAAAATTCTTCATTGTCCTTAGCAGGCCTCGCTTCAGGCACTTCTTCAATACTGGCTTTTAGATAAGGCTCTTCACTTACTATTTCAGAAATTTTAAAACGCTTTTTTCCCTGGATGATCACGGTGGTATTTCCGTCGGGCATTTTTAATACCCTTAGAATCCTGGCCACCACTCCTATGCGGTTAATATCCTTTACAGAAGGATTTTCAACTTCTTCATCTTTTTGGGAAACCACGCCAATTATCTTATTGCCGTTGTTAGCTTCATTAATTAATTTAATGGAAGTATCCCTTCCTGCAGTAATGGGAATCACCACGCCCGGAAACAAAACGGTATTCCTTAAAGGCAAAATTGGCAAAGATTCAGGAAGATCTTCCCTGTTTATTTCTTCTTCATCTTCAGGAGTCATTAGAGGGATTAGCTCTGCATCTTCATCTATACCTTGAAATGACAAACTGTCAATATTCGTAAATTTTGTTTTAGCCATAGTTATATTTAGGTCAAACTGTCACTGCAGTTTGTATTTTTATATCAGGTTAATTCTCCCTAAGTCCTCTAAAAATAGGGCTTTTAGACCAGGGCACATTACATCTGTTACTTTTATTCAATTCTTATGCCATGCTTTTCTGCAAATAAATTTTCTCAAAAGTGTAACAATCTAAAATGGACGGTATCTTTATAAATAGATAACAAGAGTTTTTGACACCAACCATCGCACATATTAATGATCTTGTTGCGGAATGCCGTAAAGGAAACCATCGGGCCCAGATGGAACTTTATGACCGCTATTATAAAGCCATGTATAATACGGCGCTGCGAATTGTAAAACATTCTGCTGAAGCCGAAGATATCATGCAGGAGGCTTTTTTAAATGCCTTTACCAAAATTGACACTTTTAAAGGAGATTCCACTTTTGGAGCCTGGTTAAAAAGAATTGTAGTGAATAAATGCGTGAACGCCTATAACAAGAAAGTGAAATACCAGGAAGTAACTTATAATGATGAACTTAAAAATGAAATTGATGATTCAGACGGTTACATTATAAATGAAGAACATACCAGCGAAAAAGTAAAATTGCTGCTGGCGAAGCTAAACTCGCTGAAAGAAAATTACAGGATGTGCCTTACGCTTCATTTAATTGAAGGTTATGACTATGATGAGATTTGTGAAATAATGAATATTACTTATGCCAATTGCAGAACCACTATCTCACGTGCTAAAGAAAGCCTTCGCAAAAAATTGACAAATGATGAAGAATGATAATTTAAAGGAAATATTCAAAGAACTCAACTTTGACTTCCACGAACCTGAAGAAGGTCACAGAAACCGATTTTTAGAGAAACTCAATTCCTGCACTTCTTCAGCTAAAGGAAAAACAAAAATAAGGGGGCTTTGGGCTCCATTCCTGGGAGTTGCCGCATGCCTGGCCCTGGTACTCTTCCTGGCAGGAAACCTCTTTAATTCCGGTAATCTTGGAAAATCTGGAGATCTGGCAAGTGTTTCCCCTGAGATGAAACAAACACAGGAATTTTATACCGGCCTTATTGAAAATGAGCTGAAAGAAATTAAAGAGATCAATACCCCCGAAACCAATGCGTTGGTAAAAGATGCGCTTAAACAAATGGAGAAACTGGATGCTGAATATGGGAACCTAAAAAAAGACCTGTTGAAAAGCGGGCAGGACAACAGGGTAATCCATGCCATGATCAACAACTTCCAGCAGCGCATAGACCTGCTCAATAACGTTCTGCTAAAAATTGAAGAAATTAAATCAATCAAAAATCAAAATCATGAAAACAACATACTTTAAACTGCTATTTCTGGCCGCTTTAATTCCCGGCCTTGCCTATTGCAATAATGACTTTACGGGCAAACATACCGAGAAGAAAAAAATCTCAAAGGAATTTAAAGTTTCCGCCACTTCAAATCTCCTCATCGAGAACAGTTACGGAAATGTAGATATTTCTACCTGGGATGAAAATCGTGTGGTAATTGAAGTTTTTATTGAAACCAACGGGAACGACGAAGAAGCCGTGCAAAAGAAATTGGATGAAATTACCGTGGAATTCAGCCAGTCTTCTTCAGGAGTGAGCGCTAAAACCCATTTTTCCAAAGAAAACCAATCCTGGTGGAACCAGTTGTTTGGAGGCAGCAATAATGTTAACATGCAGGTGAATTATGTGGTAAAAGCTCCTGCGCGTAATAATATAAACATCAGTAACGACTACGGTGGAATTTACCTGGACCGGCTGCTGGGAAATGCAAGAATTTCCTGTGACTATGGTAAAATTGATATTGGGGAATTAAGAGGAAATTCCAATAATCTTAATTTCGACTACACCCGTAACAGCCATATTGGCTTTGTGAAGAATGCTGAAATAAATGCCGATTATTCAGATTACATAATAGAAGAAGCTGAAAAACTGAATATTAATGCCGATTATACCAGCTCTGAAATCTTAAAAGTTGAAGATGCCAGTTTTAATTGTGATTACGGGAGCATTAAAATTGAAAAAGTTAGAAAGCTCTACGGAAATGGGGATTACTTAACCACTAAAATTGGCCGTGTTTTCACCTCTGTGGTCCTGGACCTGGATTATGGTTCTGCCTCCATAGAAAAACTTGTAAAGGGAATGAAAGAAGTAAAGATTGAAAGTGACTACACCGGGATTAAAATTGGCTATGATGAAACACAAGCATTTAGCTTTGAAATTAACACTTCTTATGGCAATGTAAACGGTGTTGACGACTTTGAAATCAATAAGAGACATGAATCTGGCAGCAAAAAAACATACCAGGGATACCACCTGTCTGCCAACAGTGGAAATACTGTGAACATTAGTACAAGCTATGGAAGTGTCTCTTTTAAAAAACAGTAACTACATACAAATCATCAATCAATACGAAAATTATGAAAAATTCAATTTTAATTTTAGCAGCCATTCTTTTTGGTTTTACATCGGTAAACGCACAATGGTGGGGCAATGAAAAAGTGAAAGGAAACGGAAAAATGGTCACTGAAGAGCGTTCTACTTCAAATTATGATGAAGTACAACTGGTAGGTTCTATGGATGTGGAACTCATTAGCGGCAGCGAAGGCAGGCTTAAAGTGGAAGCGGAAAGCAATCTGCAGGAATATATTCTTACTGAAGTAGAAGGAGGAAAATTAAAAATTTCAGTAAAAAAAGGAGTGGAACTTCGTCCCTCCGGGAACAATGAAATTAAAATCACTGTTCCTTTTGAAGAACTGGAAGAAGTTTCAGTAACAGGATCTGGAGATTTGTGGAATTCAGATAAAATAACCGCTTCAGAATTTGCCGCTTTTCTAACCGGTTCTGGCGACCTTAATCTTCACCTGGATGTACAGGATTTAAAAGGCAGCATCACCGGTTCAGGAGATATTGTAATGGAAGGAACAGCAGGGCATTTTGAGTGCAAGGTGACCGGATCGGGCGATTTTGAAGCTTTTAACTTAAAAGCCAATACTGTTGAAGCCACTGTCTCCGGCTCCGGAGACCTTATGGTTTATGCTTCAGAAAAATTAACTGCAAGAGTTTCAGGCTCCGGAGATATTACCTACAAAGGAAAGCCGGCTAAAGAAGATTTTAAGGTTTCCGGTTCGGGAAGTGTTTCTTCAAACTAAGTAACGAAAATTAGCAATTATTGAACCTCGCTTTAAACGGCGGGGTTTTTTGTTTCTGATTTTCAGCAGAAAAAATCTTCTCTTATTATGCATGCCCTTTTAAGCAGAGAATACTCCAGCTATATAATTACAAGTTCTAAACTATTTATTTCAATTCAATTTCTTTCTTCGGGACCCTTAATAATAAAATTACTCCGGCGATAAAGAATATTACCAGGAATAAAATAGAATTTCGTACACTGCCGGTAATTTGAGCTACTATTCCGTAGAGAAACATTCCTATCACAATTCCTATCTTTTCAGAAACATCATAAAAGCTGAAATAACTAGCGGTATCTATGGCATTTTCAGGTAACATTTTAGAATAGGTAGAGCGCGAGAGGGATTGAATGCCTCCCATTACCAATCCTACCGAAGCAGCCGCGAAATAAAATTGTACAGGAGAAACAATGTAGTAGGCATAACCACAAATCGCTATCCACACAAGGTTAATATAGATAAGGGTTTTAATATTCCCAATTTTAATTGCCAGGCGAGAAGTTAATGTAGCCCCGGCCACAGCCACCAGCTGGATAAGCAAAATACTTACAATTAAGCCTGTGGTGGCGTCCTGTGTTCCCCAATCCAGTTCTTCGATCCCAAAGTAAGTGGCGATAAGCATGATGGTTTGCACTGCCATACTGTACACAAAAAAAGCAATGAGATAGCGGTATAGCTGTGTATTATGTTTTAAGGATTGCCAGATTTTTTTAAGTTCTTTAAAGCCGTTAAAGAGTACATTCCTCGTAAGCGGTGCTTTTTTATTGCCTTTTGGGAGATAATAATAGGTGTACTGGCTAAAGCCAATCCACCAAATCCCGGTAAGTACAAAAGAAAACCGGGTGGGAAATGCTTCACTTTCAAAACCAAACCATTCATATTTGAGAATCATAATAAGGCAAACCAGTAATAAAAGAACACTGCCAATATAGCCCATGGAAAAACCTTTTGCACTTATTTTATCCTGCTGATTGGGATAAGCAATATCCGGAAGATAAGAATTGTAAAATACCAAACTTGCCCAAAAGCCAATAAGCGCTAGAAAATATGACAATAATCCAAACCAGAGATAATCCAGGTTAAACCAGAATAAAGCGATACAGGAGCAGGCGCCCAGGTAACAGAAAAATTTGAGAAAGCTTTTTTTATTCCCCACGTAGTCTGCAATACCAGAAAGAAAAGGGCTTAAAACAGAAACCATGAGAAATGCAGCCGCAGTCACATAGCTAATAAGACTGTCATTATTAAATTCGAAGCCCAGAAAATTTACCCGGTCACTGAGGATTTCTCCATTTTCATTTTTAATAATGGTAAGTGCGCCATAAAAAATTGGAAAAATGGCCGAGGAGATTACAAGACTGTAAACAGAATTTGCCCAATCATAAAAAGCCCAGGCATTTAATAATTTCTTACTGCCTTTAGGAAGTTGTTTCATAAACTAAAAATAGAAAAAGCTATCGTTTAAAGTAAGAATCGGCCATCATTATTTAAAATTACCCGGCTTAATTTCTGCTTCCCCTTATATACAATTTCATTTTAATAATAAATACAAGATTTAGCATTGAATGAGAAAATTGTTATTATGGCGTGCCCTTCGGGCCGGGCTATCCGCGTTATCTGCCTTGCCTGCCGGCGCGGCCGGATAACCTGCTGCTATCCCTCACGCGGGGTTTTCAGCATCCTATAAAGCTGTAGATTAAAATTGCCAGTTTCGGCAAAACAGGAGTGTTATAATGTATGGATGGGTTTCAGGGGAGGCATTTTTTTTAGCTTGGTAGGTATTTGGAGGATAGGAACACTTCCTAAAGCCTGTAAACAAAAAAAGCACCTATCTTACGATAAGTGCTTTTCAAAAAATCTACCTGTTGGTAGACAAGCAAG